>JAUXBC010000008.1 GCA_030619615.1 Dehalococcoidia bacterium | reverse complement strand
GCCATGATTAGCGTGAAGCTCTAGCTCCGCTAATAAGGGCGATCCTGAAGGTTGGGGCTACTTAAATTGACTTCTAAGCCCGCCCCCTAGTCCGCCTCATGAACTCCTCGTAGATCGCCTGGCTGGTGGCGATGACCCTTTTGCTGCGGATACTCACCGGCTTCCCGTCTGTTTCGCTGATCTTGCCCCCCGCTTCGTTGATCAGAAGGATGCCGCTCGCTAGGTCCCAGGGGGAAAGGGAGAGGTGAAGATAGAGGTCTAATCGACCGCAGGCGGCGTAGGCCAGCCCCAATGTAGCCGAGCCCATCACCCTCACACTCTGCACCCCAGGCCAGAGGGCGCTGGCCACATCCAGCACCTCCTGCCCCCTCTCAGCATCGTATCCCATATCGAAGCCGATGAGAGAGGCCTCCAGTGAGGTCTTCTTGGAGACAGAGATGGGAGAATTATTGAGGAAGGCCCCCCCTCCTTTCTCAGCCCAAAAGAACTCCTCCCGCAGCGGGTCGTAAACGATGCCCAAAAGCACCTCATCACCTTGAGTCAGGGCAAGGGCAACGGAAAAGTGGGGGATGCCGCGGGCGAAGTTGCGGGTGCCGTCTATGGGGTCGATGACCCAGGTATAGGGTGAATCGCCGGCGATTTCCTCCGACTCCTCGGTGATGATGCCGAAGCTGGGATATTCCTTCTGAAGAAGAGCTATCATCCTCTCCTCAACCAGCAGGTCGACGTCGGTGACGAGGTCCGTCCTCCCCTTATATTCGATGCGCTTCTCCCCTCGGAAATGCGCCATAACCACGCCTCCCGCCTCCCTCACCGCCTGGTTGGCTACCCCAAAGGGTTGTCGACCGCGCTTGGTTAAAGGTAATTAAGTCATCTTAAATAAGCCCCATCTTCCCCTTGACCTCTCTCAAGGTCTCGGTAGCGATAACACGGGCGCGACGAGCGCCATCGGCAAGGACCTCCTCCACATAGCCAGGTCTTGCCGCAACTATGGCGCGCCTCTCACGGAAGGGCTGAAGAGCCCGATTTATCCCTTGGGCGAGGAGTTCCTTGCAGTCAACGCAGCCAATACCGGCAGCGCGACACTCTGCGGCAAGCTCCTCCAGTCGCTCTGGGTTATAAAACCTATGGAGGCGATAGACATTGCATACCTCAGGGTGTCCGAGGTCGCTGCGGTAGCGGCGGGCGGGGTCGGTGAAGGCGGCCATCACCCGCTCGTAGGTCTCCTCTGGCGACGCCGCCAGTTCGATATGGTTGTTGTAGCTCTTACTCATCTTGTTTACCCCGTCCAGCCCCAGGATAAGGGGGGCATCGGTGAGCTTTGCCTGCGGTTCAGGGAAGGTGGGACCAAAGAGATTGTGGAAACGGCGCACGATCTCCCTTGCCAGCTCCAGATGGGGCAATTGGTCCTCACCCACCGGCACGGTGTCCGCCTTGTACAAGATAATGTCTGCGGTCATCAGCACGGGGTAGCCCACCAGCCCATAGTTTATATTGTCGGGCTGCATGCGCGCCTTCTCCTTGAAGGTGGCGACCCGGGTCAACCAGCTAAGGGGGGTGATCATGCTGAGAAGGGTGTGCAGCTCCATCACCTGGGGCACGTGGGATTGCACAAAAAGGATGCTCCTCTCCGGGTCAAGCCCTGCCGCCAGCCAGTCAAGCATCATCTCGCCAATGTTTTCCTGGAGTTTGTCGGTGTCCTCCAGGCTGGTGAGAGCGTGAATGTCCACCGCGCAGTAGATACACTCATAATCCTGTTGAAGGCTAACATAGTTCTGGATAGCACCCAGATAATTTCCGATGTGCTGCCTTCCCGTTGGTCTTGCTCCAGAAAAGACACGACCTTTCACTTTTGAACTCCTTTGAGGAAGTGCCAAAATCGCGGGAAATCAGGGGTTTTCATGCTAAGCTTCAACTAGCCAGAGCGAGAGACCTCTCCTCGGCCATTAAGGCTGCCCCCAAGGCTGCCATGATCTGGGGCTGGGGTGGCACCAGGAGATGAACCCCCAGCTTTTCCTCCAACCTCTTGATAAGCCCCACATCCAGGGCACCGCCGCCAGCTATGGCGCACTCCTCCTCCAGACCCACCCCGCTGATCAGGCTGTAGATCTTGAGGGCCATGGCGTTATGGACCCCAGCCAGGATGTCTTCCTTGGGGGTACCCTCGGCAATTCGGGATATGGCCTCCGATTCTCCGAAAACGGCGCAACTTGTGGTATAGATGACAGGCTTCTTCGCTTGAAGGGATAGGGGACCCACATCCCCAAGCTCTATCTGGAGAACACGAGCAATGATCTGAAGAAAGCGACCGCTCCCCGCTGCACACCTCTCGCTGACCACAAAATTGGTTGACCTCCCCTCCTCGTTCACCCGAATCGCTTTGCTCGCTTGACCGCCAACATCGATGACCGTCCTTACCGAAGGAAATAGGTGATTTACCCCCTTTGCGCAGCAGGATATATCGGTAACCTTTAGGGTAGCAAAATCAGCGTTACTTGCCCCATATCCGGTCGCTACAATACAAGCTATATCTTTAAGGGATAGCCCGGCCTTTGCCAGAACCTCCTCCATCGCCTTTTGAGCCGCCATCTTATAGTTTGCCCCCGAAGGGACCACATGGTAAGCTGTAAGCTCACTGTCCCTGGTAATGACAACCTTAGTTGTTACCGAGCCGACATCAATCCCTGCAAAAAACGCCACGAATCACACCTCCAAAGATAAAGCCCTTCCTATTCGAAGAAGGTGGCCACCTCGAGGCGGCGCGCCCCCCTTTCGATAGGCCTTCCGCTCTCCAGGGCCTTCAGGGTAAGCTCCTTGCCCAATAAAGCAGCCCCGACAGCGCCGGTAAGCAGTGGCTCCTCGGGGACGAGGACAGGAAAACCCGCGTGCTCCTCCAGTGCCTTAACCACGCCTATATTCTTCGCTACCCCCCCGGTAACCACCACATCTCGCTCTATCTTCAGCCTTTCCACCATTCGGAATACCCTGCTGGCGATGGCCTCATGAAGGCCCGCCAATACGTCCTCTATAGGGGTGCCCTCGGCGATGCGGGATACCACCTCCTGCGCGGCAAACACGGTGCAGGTGCTGCTGATCTCAACCCTGTTCTTGGAGTTCAGCGAGAGTTCCCCCATCTCCTCAAGCCTAAGACCCAAATCATCGGCGATCACCTCTAAGAATCTCCCCGTCCCAGCAGCACACTTATCGTTCATCACAAAGCCTACCACCCTGCCATCGGCGATCTTGATCCCCTTGGCATCCTGCCCCCCAATATCGATAGCGGTGTGAACCGTAGGGAAAAGGCTAGAGACCCCTTTAGCATGGCAGGTTATCTCCGTGATCTGTTTGTCGGCAAAGGGAACGCTAATCCTGCCATAGCCTGTAGCCACCACATAGGATATTTCATCGAAGGGCAAATTTACTTGCCTCAGCGCCTCCTCCATAACCTTATTGGCAAGGCGGCGGTGCTCAGCGCCGGTGGGACCGATGACGCAGGCGAGAACCACCTCATCCATAATCACCACCTTGGTCATGGTGGAGCCTATATCAACTCCCGCAAAATACATAGCAAGCCCTTACTAGCTTCCCGCCCTTTTCCTGGCCTCCAGGGTCTCAAGGAAGGCGCTGAGCTTCACCTTCCAATCGGCCTCAAAATAGTCACGGACATCACACATATCGCTTTCCAGGAAGAGGGTGGGTATTGAGGTGCGCTCCTCGAGGAGGTTCTTCTGGTAGACCTGGCCGATGGTGGTGCCGCGGCAGGAGCGGAGCCAGTGCATCACCACCCCATCCACCTTGAACTCGTCCACAAAGAGCAAGGGATTTCCCAGGCCTACGAAGTTGCATAGATCGAAGAGTCCCAGCTTTCTATCAAGCTCGGCACGACTGATGGCCGCCTCATATCGCGAATGGACCATGCGCTCCAGGGGATCGGTGATCCTGTCGGGAACATCCGCGAAGCGGAGGGGCAGGTAGGTCGACTGAAAGACGAAAACCGCCCCCTGTTCCTCCACATAGTTGAAGATCTGCATGGTATGCCATGGGGGGAGCCCGCCGCCCCAGAGGAGGCGATACTTTTCCTCGGGGATGCTGCCCATCTTGTTATCCACCTTATACTTGATCTCATCGTAAAGTCCCTGATAGAAGTCGAGGGCTTCCACCTCGCCCATCATGAAGAAGGCGGGGAAGAAGCAATTGAAGGAGTCTTCGGCGGGGAAGGGACAGGGAACCGCCCCGCCGGCGAGCATGTAAGCATCGTACCATAGAACATAGGTCTTCTCACCTCTGCGGACGATCTCATCCAGCTTGTCCCAGTCCATCTTCTTCCCCAGGCGCTCCTCCATAAAGCTTACCAGCCCCTGAAGCTGAGCCAAGTTATACTTTATATACTGCTCCCTAACGTCAGGGCGATAGGCAGTAGACGCCGGTGGACCAAGCATATCAAAGGCGTAATAGGGAACGTCCATGTATCGGGAGTAGGTCTGGAACCATTTATACCTGGTATCACACACCAGGCTGGAACCTACCATCATTATGGGCTTTGCCATCCCTCCGTCGGGGGCGAAGGAGGGTATCTCCCCCATATCCTTCCAAAGGGCAGCATAGCCAAGACCGATCCTAGCATAGCTACAGCTGACGTTGGAGAAGCCATCGGCCTCCGCCCTGTCAATGAAGGGATTGCCAACGCGCTTGGTGGCGCAGAGCCCAGCAAAGTTCTCGGGGTAGACAGGCACCACATCCATGGCCACGAATAACTCGTTGACCAAGGTGAACATGACCCAGGCCACCGGCTTGCCCTCGGTGAAGGCACGGACATACATATCCCGGACCAGCCCGCGCACCTTCCTCGCAGATTCGGTCCACTTTTTTGCCGAGGTCCTCTTGGGCACCTCCTGCGTTGCCTCTGGATTTTTCTGTTCACTCATCGCTACTTCCTTATAGGCTGAATAGGCTGAATTAGAAAGATCTCCCTACTCGATCATCTCCAAGAAGGCCTGGATCCTGGTCTTATAGCCCTGAATACTGGTCAAACTATAGTCATCCTCCAGGTGGAGAACGCGTATTCCAGCCTCCTCAAGATAGTCCCTCACCTCAGGGGCATCGAACTCAAAGGTATCACAGTACCTTATTATATAGAGGATAGCGCCGTTGACGTTGAATTCCTTGGCGAAATCCCTTATGTAGCTGAATCTATTGTCAAGGTCCTGTTGACGCGTTCCCCGTGAGCGGCGGAAGGTGCGGGGACACATGATCTCCCCTAGAATGCGGTGGGCCAGGTTCTTCAAAGGATCGCCCTCCATGACCACGTCCTTCCAGTAGTCCCTGGTACCCATGCATAGGTCGTCGATGACCACATTGGCCCCACACTCCTCCACCAGATTTATGAAGGCGATATCATCGATTTCACATCCGTAAATTAAAAGTCTGGTCGCCTTATTCTGGGGACCATCCTTTCTGGTGCTGACCTCCTCGATAATATTCTTCAACATCTCATTGGATTCATATACTGGTATGCTCATCGCAGCCATCATCACCTGGGTCATCTCGGTAGCGGAGATAAGGGGCGGGGCCTGCTTCCTCAGCCCGGTAAGCTGCCTGAGTAAAGCTCGGTTCTCGTTGTGGACGCCGATGGCCTCCTTGAGGCACTCCTCTGTTATCTTGACCCCGCCAAACTCCTCGAGGCTCCCCTTTAGCACGTCGAGCTCTTTGGCGAAGAACTCGAAGGATGAGGGGTCTGGCATGTGGGGGACGTCCAGATAGTGGAAATAGGAGTGGGGGACGTAGTGTTTCCAGATATCGAAGGTCTTCTGAATATTGTCACAGGTATGGGGCCAGATCATGCCATCGACGAAGTCATATTGCTTTTTGATGCCGAGGTCGAGGCAGCTCCGAACGTAGGGGCACATCAGGGTCTCAAGATAGGCATCGGCCTCGGCTATCGGCTCCAACGTCCCGGTGATTCGATAGGGCACCAGGCCCGCCGCAGTGATCAGCTCCCTAGGAGGAAAGGCACAGATATAGCCTATGACCTTCTTGCCCTCCTCTCTCAGCTCCTTAGCCCTCTGGCTACGGTTTTCATATAGCCTCTTTGCCCAGTCTAGCCCTTTTGCCACAATATTACCTACTCAAATACCGCTGTTGACATTCTAATCTTATCAGACATTCGCCTCGAAGTCAACGAAATTTTTATGTCAAGCTTTCAGGCTTGCGCCAACCCTCAAAGGGACGGAGGCAGCATACTCCGATGCCGCCATCTTCGGGGAACCGACGGGCTGTACCCTTTTCACCAGGATTGCGCCACCAGCGGCAGCGATGAGGAAGCCCTGCTCCGTAAGCTCGATAATTTCACCGGGGGCTGCTTCCTTAGTGATGGGGCGAAGCTCCGAATCAAAAATCTTGAGCTTTTCCCCCTTAGAATAGGTAGTGGCTCCGGGCTGGGGATTGGTCCCCCGGATAAGGTCATAGACCTTCTGAGCAGGCTGGGACCAGTCGATAATGGCGTGCTCCTCGCCGCAAGGCGGTTCATAGGTGGCCTGAGCCTCATCCTGGGCAAGTCGGGGGGCGGTGCCCTTTTCCACGGCCTCCACCGCCTCCACCAAGGCCTCCACCCCCAAAGGGAAAAGCTTGTTGAAATAGAGGGAGCCCACGGTATCATCGGGGTCGATCTCCACCTCTTTCTGGAGGAGGATATGGCCGGTATCGATGCCGGCATCGGGCCAGAAGATGGTGAGACCGGTTTTGGTTTCGCCATTGATGACGGCCCAATTGATGGCGCTCGCCCCGCGGTGCCTGGGGAGGAGCGAGGGGTGGTACTGGATGGTGCCCAGTCTTGGGCAGTCTAAGACGGTCGCCGGCACGATATCGGTAACAAAGGCCATGACCCCGAGGTCTGGGGAAAGCTCTTTATAGCCGGCATAGACCTCGGGATCCCTCATTCGCTGCGGCTGAAAGAGGGGGATACCCTTAGCGAGGGCCAGCTCTTTCAGCGGGTCGGGCCGAGCGCCAGGGACGTCAGGGGGTTTATAGACAGCCACCACCTCCTTCCCCCGCTCCAGGAGCGCCTTTAAAAACGCCTCAGCAAAGGCAGCCTGTCCGATCAAAGTGATGCGCATTCAGATCACCTCCTCTATTCTCAGCTTCTCGATCTCCTCCCAGCTATAGCCGCCGATCTCCAGGAGCACCTCCTCGGTGTGCTGACCGAATTCAGGGGCGGGAAGCCTCAGCGCCCCAGGGGTCTCGCTAAAATGAAAGGGGATCCCCACCAGTTTGATGGCACCGAAAGAGGGATGGTCGAAGTCGGTGATGTACTGGTTGGCCACCACCTGGGGATCCTGAGCAAGGTCGAGGAGGCTATTAACGGGGCCGAAGATGAAGTCCCCTCCCTCCTTTAGGACCCTCATCCACTCATCCCTGGGCTTACTCATGAAGATCTCGTCGAGGATATCGATGAGTTCCTCGTGGTTTTCCGACCTCTTGAACATGTCCTCGAACTTGGGATTGGTTGCCAGGTCCTCCCTGCCCAGCACCTTGCAAAGGTCGGCCCAATACCGATCCGACTGGAGCATGGCGAGCATGATCCACCTCTCATCCTGGCACGGGTAATAGTTCCAGAGGGGGTTCCCCTGGCCTTTCCTGCCACGCCTCGGGATCACCTTATTAACGGCGAGCGCCAATGCTATGCCGAGCTGCTGAAACCAGCACATGCTGCCCAGGAGGGAGACCTCCACCTTCTGCCCCACCCCTATGCGGTCTCGGGCGATCAAGGCCGCCAGTATCGCCAAAGCCAAAGTATTAGCCCCCACCTGATCGGCGAGGCCGGGCTGGTTTGGCAAGGGGGGAGAGTCGGGCTCCCCTATGGTGGTCATTATCCCGCTCCTCGCCTGCGCTATCAGGTCCATGGCCGTCTCCCCAGCCTGGGGTCCCTCGGGGCCATAGCTGGATCCGATAGCATAAATAAGACGGGGATTGTAGCGGGAGAGGGTGTCATAATCCACCCCTAGCCTTTGGGGGACATGCTTGCGAAAGTTGTGGACGAAAACATCCGACTTCTCCACCAAGCGGTAAAGAACCTCTCTCCCCTTTTCCTTGCTCAGATCCAGGGTGATGCCCCTTTTATTGCGGTTGTGTCCTTCAAAGTAGGTATTGATGGGGATCTCCTCCCCTATCATCGTTCCCATGATGGCTTTCATCCCCCGCCCCGGGTCACCACGCTCCCGATGTTCTATCTTGATCACGTCAGCTCCCAGGTCTGCGAGCATAGTGGTGGCCACAGGCCCCTGCTGCCATTGGGTCCAGTCCAAGACCCGAATCCCCTCTAGTGGCATAGTCATAGCCTTTCACCCCCTTACAATGATAACCCTCACTAAATAAGAAAACAAGGAGTCTGCCATGACCGCATCTCCCTGTTCAAGGCTTATCTTTGCGAAAAGGAGTGTAACCAGCATGGGTGTAAAAGTCAAGGCAGGGCAAATTCTTGACAAACCTCCCCACTAGATGTTAGATTTATATGGCTTTGTCCCCTATAGACAAGGAAAAGGCGCCCCAATCCAGAAGTCAAGGAGGTGAGATGGAAGCATCATAAAGGGGTGGCTTGGATAAGGTCTTGAGATTCGTTTCAAGAAGAAAGGAGGAAAAGATGACCGAGGTAAAAGAGGTCCCCTTGGGGATGAGGGAGACGTATCCCTATCCTTCGATGTACATTGCTGAGGTCCTCAAGGAACAGGGCGTAGAGGTGGTTTTCGGGGTTCACGGGGGGCACATATGGCAGATAGTGGATGCCATAAGCGATGCCGGAATAAAAGTTGTCCTCATGCGCCATGAGCAGTCCGGCGGTTACGCCGCCGAAGCCTATTCCAAGGTGACCGGCAGGCCCGCAGTTGCCTACGCCACCGTGGGTCCCGGCGTGGCAAACATCGTTAGTGCCGTTCAGCAGGCATTCATAAGCTGCTCACCCGTCATCCTGCTCTTTGGCGGCGTTGAGATCGTGCATGATCGAACCTATACCATTCAGCCCTCCTACGTAGAGGACCTGTTCAGACACATTACAAAGTGGACACAGCGGCTTGTCGACCCCTTCACATATAAGCACTACATCACCAAGGCCTTCAAGGACTCCCAGACATATCCCAAGGGGCCCATTGCTCTGGAGTTCCCCCTAAGCGGGCTTTGGACCCCGGTACCCCCTAAGACTATGCCAGATATCCTGTGGGGACCAAACCCTCTCTATGTTAAGGAATGGCGGGGGGAGGAGACCGCTGGTCCTTTGCCCCCAGGGGGAGACCCCCGGCTAATTGAAAAGGCAGTAAAGCTCATGTGGGAGGCGGAAAGACCGGCGATCTTTGCCGGAGACGGTGTCCATTGGGCTCAAGCCTCCGAGGAGCTGAGAGAATTTGTGGAGCTGAGCCAGATTCCGGTTTCCACGAGAAGAATAGCCAGGGGAGCTCTAGCGGAGGACCACCCCCTCTATCTCGATTCCCGCACCGCTCGCAGAACCCTACGGGAGAGCGACCTGCTCATCACCATTGGGATGAAGGTGGGTACCTTCGACGACTATGGAGCAAGATGGCCGAGGGCTATCCAGATAAATGAATCAGCGGAGCACATCTGGACCTACTTCCGTACCGATGTCGCCATAGTGGGGAGCCCCAAGGTGGTCCTGAGGCAGATGATCGACTATATAAAGAGCAAGAGGCGGAAGCCGCCGGCAGCGAGGGCGGAATGGATCCAAAAAGCCAGCGCCGCACAGGAGTCAGGTTACCAAGCGAGGCTAGCAAAGGCGGAACAGTATAAGGACCATAAGCCGGTCCACTTCGGCTATCTGGCCAAGGCGATCTGGGACATCTGCGAGGAACTCTACGGCGGCAGAAACCGCATCATAATCGATGGCTTTACCATCTCCGATTACATGCCGGCCTTTATCCGCGCCCGCTACTCAGGGCAGGTGATGGATGCCTCGGAGCAGGCCGGGGTAGGCCATGGCGTGGGGATGGCCATCGGCGCCGCCTTCAGCGACCCGGAGACCAGGAGGTGTCCCGTCCTCGCCTTGATGGGCGATGCCGGGATGGGGCTTGCCGGAATGGATGTCGAGACCGCCCTGAGGTATCACCTCCCCATCGTCTACGTGGTTACCGAGAACAGGGGCTGGATGGGGGGCATAAAATATGTGCACTATGGGAAGAACTGGGAAGGCCTCGGTCCTCAGGATCGGGAGTATGGGGAGGAGTGCTTGCCCGATATTAGATATGACAAGCTCTCCGAGGTCTTCGGCTGCCATGGAGAATATGTGACCGAGCCGGCCAAGATCCGTCCCGCCCTGGAGAGGGCCTTTAAGGCCGCCGAGGGCGGAAAGACAGCGGTGGTAAATGTCAAGATGGATGCCAGCGTTAGCAACCGTCAGTGCTATAGCGGCGCATATCAGTTGTGCTGGTCCCACATACCCTGGGATAGGCTGGCGAAAAGGGGTAAGGCGCTGCGCCGCAACATGATGCGCTTCCCCTGGGATGACGCCGGTGTTCCCGCCATGCCCATGCCCGATCCCTGGGAGCCGGTGAGCGATGAGGAGGCAATACCCTAAACTGAAATGGAGTCAACTGAAGGGGGGTGTCCAGATGGCTGGATACCCCCCTTCTATGTATGGACGAAGTTAAATCTCCTTTTTTCAGCCTTGGCTTGCGGCAAAATAGCAACCAACGCTTGGAGATCAACTCTTGACAATTTATGATAGAGGGTGTTAGATTAAGCCCCCAATAAAACCAAGGAGGTGAAACGAAAGGATCATGAACGGATGGCTGAGGAGGGTATTAGGATTCATTCTAGGAAGAAAGAAGGAGGAAAAAATGACCGAAGCACCACAAGAGATACCCTTGGGGGCTAGGGAGATGAAGCCCAATGCCTCAGAGTACATTGGAGAGGCACTCAGGGAACACGGGTGCGAGATAGCCTTCGGCATACATGGCGGGCATATCTGGTGCATGGTTGACGAGATAAGCAACCACGGAGTAAAGATGATTACCATGCGCCATGAGCAGGCTGCGGTCTACGCCGCCGAGGCCTACTCCAAGGTCACCAACAAGCCTGGCGTGGTCTTCGCCACCGTGGGTCCTGGCGTGGGCAATTGTGTCAGCGCCGTGCAACAGGCCCACTTTGCCATAACGCCGATGGTGCTCCTTCTGGGGGGTATCTTGGTCTGTCACGATAAGACCTACACCATACAGCCCTCCTATGTCGACGATTTGATGAGGCACATAACAAAGTGGACGGAGCGCTGCATTCACCCCGAGATGTTCAAGCACTTCATCGCCAGGGCGTGGAAAGATTCCCAGGCATACCCCAAGGGACCGATCGCCCTCGAGTTCCCGTTAAGCGCGCTGCTAACTGCAGTACCCCCCCTGGTTCCGCCGGGCCTACTGGGGCAACACGTCAACTACCGGGAGAAGTGGTACGGCGACAACACCGGCAAGCCCATCCCCGTTGGCGGCGACCCGCAGCTGGTTGAGAAGGCAGTAAAGATGATCTATGAGGCGCAGAGACCGGTGATAATGGCTGGTGATGGCGTCCACTGGTCTGAGGCCTCGGCGGAGCTGGTCGAGTTTGCCGAGCTGGCCCAGGTCCCGGTGTCCGACAGAAGGATTGCCCGGGGGTCAATACCAGAGGTTCACCCCCTCTATTGGGGTTCTCAGGTCGGTCGTGCTGTTCTCGGAGAATCAGACCTGGCGGTCAGCCTGGGCATGAAGGTCGGCTGGTTCGATGAATACGGGGCGTCCTGGCCCAGGACCATCCAGATAAACGAGTCGCCCGACCACATCTTCCCCTGGATCGGCACTGAGCTGGCGGTTGTGGGCAGCCCCAAGGTGGTCCTCAGGCAGATGATCGACTGCATAAAGGCCAATAACCTGAAGCCACCGGCAGGTAGAGCGGAATGGACAAGCCATACCCTGGAAACGCATAACAATGGCTATGCAGCAAGACAAGCCAAGGCAGAAAAATACAAGGACCATAAGCCGGTCCACTTCGGCTACCTGGCCAAGGCCATCTGGGACTTCAGCGAGGAGCGCTACGGGGGCAGAAACCGCATCATCATCGACGGCTATACCATCTCCGACTACATGCCCGCCTTCATTCGCGCCCGCTACTCGGGGCAGGTGATGGATGCCTCGGAGCAGGCAGGGGTCGGCCATGGCGTCGGTATGGCCATCGGCGCTGCCTTCGGCGACCCCGGGACCAAGAAGTGCCCGGTGCTCTGCCTGATGGGTGACTCCGGGATGGGAGAGGCTGCCATGGACATCGAGGTCGCTCTAAGGTATCGCCTCCCCATAGTCTATGTGGTCACCGAGAACAGGGGCTGGATAGGCAGCATGAAATATGTACACTACTCCAAGGACTGGGGCGCCCTGGGCGAGCAGGACCGGGAGTGGGGTGAGGAGAACCTGCCCGACATCCGATACGACAAGATGTTCGAGGTGATCGGCTGCCACGCAGAGCATGTGGATGACCCAGCCCAGATCCGGGCCGCCCTGGACAGGGCGTGCACCGCCGCCGAGCAGGGCAAAACGGCGGTGGTCAACGTCAAGATGGACCAGACCATCGCCAACCGCCAGACCTACAGCCCCATCTACCAGTTTTGCTGGCTCCACATACCCTGGGACAAGCTGCCCAAGCGGGGTAAGGCGCTGCGCCGCAACTTTATGCCCATGTTCCCTTGGGACGATCTGGGCATACCGCCAATGCCCCTGCCCGATCCCTGGGAGCCTGTGAGCGATGAGGAGGCCATGCCATAACCATTCCCCCAATCGGCAGCAAGCCTTTTAACTAAGGGAGCTACTCCTGAAAGATCTCTTTCAAGGGTAGCTCCCTCTCTCTTTACGATTTTGGAGATGCACAAGCGGTGTTGAAGCTGAGAAAGATAAGGGCCGCGATTTTTCTTTCACCCCTTTAACCTTTTTGACCCCTTTTACCTTATCCTCCCAGGGATCCCACCTAAGCTTCCGACCCTCAAACTCCTTTGCGATGAAAGCGGCGGAGGCGGGCTTGTATTTTCCGGGGTATCCCCACTCACCCATCCAGTCGGAGTATGGGGGTATGGTTTCCAAGTGCATGGTTGGTATAGCCCATTCCACCGGATACTTAATCGGTCTGCCCGCCCTGGTGCAGTAAGGTCTTAGCTGTTTCCGAAACACCCATTCTAATACCCTTCCCAACTGAAGCATCTTGTCTATATCGACACCGGTATCAATCCCCATCTCATCGAGCATGACAAGCACGTCTTCCGTTGAGCCATTTCCCAGAAGACTATCGGAGTTGCAATAATTGGGACCACTTCCCACGCCGGGAACAGCATCAACCACGAATTGGGGTTGCCCCCCCAATTGTCCCAGGGAGGTCTCTACGATCGTGGCTCCAGCAAGAATTGCGGCTACATAATTAGGCAACCCCATCCCCCTGGCATCGTGAAAATGGGCAATCCTGAAAATAACTTCATCATATTTCCCAAACTTATCCACCAGGGCACTCATATATTCATAGGTTCTCAGCGGGTTTGATTCGCCCGTGGTATCACAGGGGGTGAATCTTCTTATTCCCAGATCCAGCCCCCGCTCCATTAGCTCAATGGTATTCTCTATGGGCACCGGACCGGCGCATGGTGAGCCATACACGCAGGCTAAGGCCATGTCAATTTCAAAGCCATTCTCCTTAGCGATTCTCACAAAATCGGGGATGTCCTCAAAGTATTCCTCCCTTGTTCTGCCCGAGTTCCTCCTGCCATGAAGGTCTTCTGTAGAGATGGTGAAAGCAACGCTATGAGGTGGATATCCTTTTTGTACGCATTCTGCCGCCCTCTCAAAAGCCCTCCTGGTCATGCCATAGCATTTTAAGTGGACCTTATTTTTCTTGACCGATTCAAGCTCCGATGCCCTTCTTAAAACCTCCTCCGCATCCCTGCCTTGAGGGAGAAGCCTGGGATGACCAAAGTTGGTTATCTCTATACTTTTATACCCTGCTTGTGCACACTGGTCGATAAACCACAACTTGGTATCGGTTGGAATGACTGTTGGCGCATTCTGTAATCCGTCTCTGGGCAACAGCTCATGCATCGACACCTTCCCGGGCAATTGCCCTCTCATATTCCATTTCATGCTCTAACCTCCTTCGCTATAAACATAAATCCCCCGGCAACAGATCAAACCTTTTTTGCCTCCGTTACACCCGAGCCTTCTTCTTGTATTCCTCCCTGAGAACCCTCTTCAAGATTTTCCCGGTAAGGGTTGTAGGGAACTCCGTGACGAAATCAACTTTCTTGGGCACCTTGAACGCTGACAAATCGGCCCGGCACCACTCGATGATCTCCTCCTCGGTGGCCTCCTCGCCCTCCTTCAACCTAACCACAGCGGTACACATCATTCCCCACCTCTCGTCGGGGAGACCGATTACCGCCACCTCAGCGACCTTTGGGTTCTTACTTATTAGGTCCTCCACCTCAGGGGAGGCGATACGCTCGCCAGCGCTGACGATGGTGTCATCCCCTCTATCTACCAGATAGAAATACCCCTCCTCATCGGTGTAGCCCAGATCGCCGGCGCAAGCCCACTCGCCTCTTATGGCTGCCGCTGTTTTTTCAGAGTCCTTATAGTAACCGTCGAATTTTTGGGCGCTCTTAACCCAGATGTCACCGACCTCACCAGAAGGCAATTCCCTGAAATCTTTATCGAAGACCTTTACCTCCACTCCGGGGTTCGGCAGTCCAATGCTGGTCGGTTTTTTCGCCAGGTCCTTATACCTCAGGGTGGTCGCTGGTCCTGTTTCTGAGGAGCCGTAGCTGTTGCTCAGTCTCACCCCCTTGAAGTAATTGGTCATCTTCTCGATGACGCTGGGAAAAAGCATCGCTGAGCCGCTGCCAATGGAGGTGATGCTGCTTACATCATACTTGTTTCGGGCCTCCGCGGGGAGCTCAAGGATCTTGGTCAGCATAAAGGGCACCACGGAAGAGGTGCTAACCTTCTCCCTGTCGATCACCTGCAATATCTCCTCGGCATCGAAGCCCCGCGACCGATAGACAACATTCTTACCCCCGTACCAGAAGGTGATGCAGGTGCTCCAGATGGAGTTGGAGTGAACCAGGGGCATGAGGACAAGGAGAACTCTATCCTCGGCGCTGATCTCTGCTCTCCCGTATCCCCTTCCCATAGCACCCTTCATATTGGTCATCAGGCCGCGACTTGAGGTAACCACACCCTTGGGCAACCCCGTCGTCCCCGAGGTATAGGCTATGTAAGCCAAATCTTCCGGTCTCACATCCACTTCAGGGTTTGCCGCCGACTTGGACAGGATGTCCTCATAGCGACGCAAGCCGTCGCCGGCCTTCTCACCGATGACGATAAAGTTTTCTGGCGGGATATTCTTAAGGTTTGACTTTATGGGTTCGATGAACTCGAGCAAATCATCGCCGACGAGAAGGCAGGTCGCATCGCAATGGTTGATGATGAACTCCATGTGGTCAAGATTGAGGCGGTAATTGATGGGAACCAGGGTAATTCCAACCCTCAATAGAGCCTGGATGACCTCCAGCCCCTCCATGCAGTTATATACTAGATATGCTATCTTGTCCCCCCTCTTAAACCCCATCTCCAGAAGCCCGTTTGCAAGACGGTTCACCCTCTCGTCGAGCTCTGCATAGGTATATTTTTTGTCAAAATAAACCGCAGCCGTCTTATCCGGGTATTTCCAGGCACTGATTCTCAATCCATCACTGGCGTTCATCCTGGCACCTCCAGCAAAAAATTAGCCTCAACCTCTTGCCTTAGAGGCATCCAAACCTCCTCTATCGTAGTATAATTTACTTGTTTTCGTCAAGAAAGTCAAGAGCATGTTCAATGCTGGAGAAGTATCAAGCCAAGGCGACATGGAGCTGGTTACATCCTGTCAGGGGCGGTCATCCCCATGAGGCGGAGGGTTTTCGCCAGGACGATCTTTGCTGCCTCAACCAGCTTCAATCGAGCCCAGGTGAGCGCCTCATCTGGGGAGATGACGCGACACTTTTCGTAGAAGTCGTGGAAAATGGTGGCGATGTCAGTGGCGTAATAGGAGAGATGGTGGGGTTCTAAGGTTGATGCCACCATCTCCATCACCTCCGGCAGCTGGAGCATCTTTCTGATCAGGGTTAACTCAGGCTCGGCGGTGAACAGGGAGACATCCCCCCCTCTATAGTCGATTCCCCTTTCCTGGGCAAGGCGAAGGATGCTGGCGATGCGGGCGTGGGCATATTGAATATAATAGACGGGGTTGTCCGCCGATTGCCTTTTTGCCAGTTCCAGGTCGAAGTCCATCTGGCTATCGGCGGAGCGAGAGAGGAAGAAGAAGCGGCAGGCATCAGCACCAACCTCCTCCACAAGCTCCCTAAGGGTGATCAGCTCTCCCGTGCGTTTCGATAGCCGAAGCACTGATTCGCCACGCTTCAGGGTGACCATCTGGGAGATGATGATCCGGAGCCTTTCTGGGTCGATCCCTAGAGCACCTACTGCCGCCTTCATCCGGGAGACATGACCCTGGTGGTCCGCTCCCCAAATATTGATCACCCTCTCGAAGCCCCTCTCGATGAATTTGTTATAGTGGTAGGCAATGTCGGAGGCGAAATAGGTAGGGGAGCCATCGCTCCTCACCAGCACATTGTCCTTATCCTCACCGAGGGCGGTGGAAACAAACCAGGTCGCCCCCTCTTTTTCGCCGGTATGGCCCTTCTCACGGAGGAGGGACATCGCCCTTTGGTACTGCCCATGGTCGAAAAGGCTCTCTTCGCTGAACCAGACATCGAAGCTCACCCCCAATAGCTCAAGGTCGGACGTGATGGAATCGATGACCCTCGCCATCCCGATCCTGCCCAATTCCTTCATCGCCTCCTTTTCGAGGAATCGCCGCCCCTCATCAGCGGCGATCTCCCTGGCCAGGGCGATCAAATATTCTCCGAAATAGCCCTCGGAGGGCATCTGGGCATCGATTCCCAGCACCTGCTGATAGCGGGCATAAAGGGAGCGATAGAAGGCATCCATCTGACTACCAGCATCGTTAATGTAGTATTCCTTGTTCACTTGATAGCCAACGGCACCGAGCACATTGGACAGGGTGCTGCCCAGGATGGCGCCCCTGCCATGCCCCAAATGGAGGGGACCTGTGGGATTGACGCTGACGAATTCCAATTGAACCCTGGCACCCTTACCCAGGTCAGTATTGCCGTATTCCTCGCCTGCGCTCAAGATCTCCTCAACCTGCCTGATAAGCCAATCGCTCCTTAAGGAGAAATTGATGAACCCCGGGGGTGCCACGGCGATCCTCTCGATCTCCTTGGGGAGCTGGATCAGGCTAGCGAGGCTTTCAGCGATGGTTAGGGGGTTCATCCTCGCTCCCCGTGCCAGCTTCAGGGCCAGGGGGCTGGCATAGTCTCCATGCTCTGGATTCTGGGGGCGCTCCAGCAAGATATCGGGCATCACCATGGGGGGAAGCAGATTCCTCCTTATCGCCTCGTTGGCCGCCTTTTCCAGAAGCTCGGTGATCTCTTCTTTTATCGTCACGCCTCACCCCCAGGGACTCCACCCTGCCAAAGCCGAGCCACCTCGCTGGCCAGAAGCTCATGCTCTGGACGAGAGAGCGCAGGGTCCTGTTTAAAAAGGCGAATCGCCTCGTTGCGGGCAAGCTCCAAAAGCCCGATGTCGGAAAGCTTCGCCATCCTGAGGTCGGGAAGTCCACTTTGTCTGGTGCCAAAGAATTCCCCGGGACCCCTGAGCCTCAAATCCTCCTCGGCAAGGAGAAAACCGTCTTGGGTGCGCTCCAACAGGGAGAGGCGCTCCCTTCCCTCCGGCGACGGCGTCTCAGCGACGAGGATGCAACAGCTTTGCTTTTCCCCCCTGCCTACGCGACCGCGAAATTGGTGTAGCTGCGCTAGACCGAAGCGGTCAGCGCCCTCGATAAGCATCACCGTAGCATTGGGGACGTCGATGCCCACCTCAACCACCGGGGTCGCCACCAAGATGTCCAGCTCACCACCTCGAAACCTCCTCATCACCTCCTCCTTCACTGAGGCTCTGAGCCTTCCATGGAGCAGCCCAAGGCGAAGGTCGGGGAAGACCTCCCCACATAGGTGCTCATATTCCTTGGTTGCCGCCTTAGCCTCAATGGCCTCCGACTCCTCGATGAGGGGGCAGATGATGAAGCCCTGGCGTCCCTCCCCCACCTCTTTGCGCAGAAAGCGATAAGCCTTCTCCCGCTCTTCGGGTTCAAGCCATCTCGTCCTAATCACCTGCCTCCCCGGGGGGAGCTCATCGATGACCGATAGATCGAGGTCCCCATACAGGGTGAGCGCCAGGCTGCGAGGGATCGGGGTGGCAGTCATCACCAGAAGGTGGGGGTTTGGCCCCTTCTGGCGAAGCGCTGAGCGCTGCATCACGCCGAAGCGGTGCTGCTCATCCACTATGGCCAGCCCAAGCCTGGGAAACTCCACCTCCCTTTGAATCAGGGCATGGGTGCCCACCACCATATCCACCTCCCCCTCCCAGATCGCCTGATGCACCCTCTCTTTTTCGCTTTTTTTCATACTTCCAGTAAGCAGGGCTACGTTGATAGGATGAGGGAGAAGAGAAGCGAAAGTTCGCAGACCACCCTCAACATCTTCCTCCCGACCCGCCTCAGCCAAAAGAGCGGAAATATTCGAAAAATGCTGCTCCGCCAGGATCTCCGTTGGCGCCATGAAAGCCCCTTGATAGCCATTGGCTACAGTGGTTAGTAGCGCTGCTGTAGCGACCACGGTTTTCCCGCTGCCAACCTCCCCCTGAAGCAGCCTGCTCATCGGCCTCACCTTCTCTATATCGGCAAGGATCTCCTCCAGGGCACGCTTTTGAGCGCTGGTCAGGGTGAAGGGGAGGGAGCTGAGAAAGGATGCCAGCATCTGGCGCTCGGGCTTGATTGGGTTTGCCTCACCACCCTCCCTCCAATCCCTCCTCCTGGAGAGCACGCCCAACTGGATGAGGAAGAGCTCATCAAAGGCCAGCCTCTTTCTGGCACCGTCCTTAAGGCTTTCGTTTTCTGGGTAGTGAGCCTGCTTTATCGCCTCAGGCAGTTGGAGAAGCTGGGCGTGTCTCCTCACCCCCTGGGGGAGGAAGTCCGGTATCTTTGGTGCCCAGAGGTCCACCGTCTCCTTAACCAGCCGCCGCACCACGCGAGGGGCTAACCCCTCGGTGAGGGGATAGAGGGGCACCAGACGCCCGGTGTGGATCAAATCCTTGGTTATTGGCTCATATTCAGGGGACTGGAAAACCTTTGTCCCTTTAAACAGGCTCACCCTACCGCTCAACACCAGCTGCGAGTTGGTGCGAAGCTTCCTGGCAAGATAGGGCTGGTTGAACCAGACAACCCTCATGTTCCCCGTCTCATCGCCCACGATGGCCTCGGTGGAGCGCCTTCCCCCCGGGGTGGTCTCCTGTGCCTGCCAAACCGTAGCGATGATGGTTTGCTCCACCCCTATCTCAAGCTCGGCGATGGTCTTCCTCTTGCTGTAATCG
>JAUXBC010000018.1 GCA_030619615.1 Dehalococcoidia bacterium | reverse complement strand
ATATGTGTAGTCTGCATCCAGCATGAATATGAAATCGCCACTAGCTGATTCAAGCGCCGCTCTTACAGCTCTACCTTTCCCCCTCATCGGCTCTACGATAACTTTTGCCCCCTTCTCCTCAGCGATCTCCTTTGTCCTATCGGTGCTATTATTATCAACGACTATAATCTCAACCCGATGGCCCTTCCCCTCCATGTCCTCCTTCGGTATTTCATCGATAACCCTACCGATGGTCTCTTCCTCATTTCGCGCAGGCAGGATTATGGAGACTTCTTTTCCCAACGTGGCCTTTCCTCAATCTCCTACTATTCTCTTCATTGCGGAGAACCTATCGCCCTTACATCGATCTATGCTATGCTTTGTTGCTCTCCTTATAATATAAGTCAGAGCAAAAGTCAATGCAGGCCAACGGTGCAAAAGGGATATTGAACATCAGCGCGTTTGAGGAGCCCCTTGGGCCACTCAAGGGGAGGTCAACATCTCCTGAGGCCGTCGCGCAGGAGTCTGGCATATAAGCGCCCTGCAAACCGTTTCTGGGCAGTCCGCCAAAACTGTTCCCTCGACATAGGGACCCTCGTGACGGCGAAACGCGCTGACAAGCGGTTGCACTATGCTTTCATGAGAGGTGAGAACCATGGCGAAATTGGACGACTTTGCCTTCCTCGATGCCACCGCCCAGGCCGAGCTGGTGCGACGGAGGGAGGTCAAGGCGATCGAGCTCGTGGACGCGGCCATCGAGCGGATCGAGCGTCTGAACCCTACCCTCAACGCGGTGGTGACGCCGATGTACGAACAGGCGCGCACCGCAGCCACCGGCGAGCTGCCCCATGGACCTTTTACCGGCGTGCCGTTCCTGCTCAAGGACCTGCTAGCGTCTTACGGCGGGGTGCGGATGACGTTGGGGTCGACCTTTCTGCGTGACTTTGTGCCCGATCACGACAGTGAACTGGTGGCACGGCTGAAGCGCGCCGGGCTGGTCATCCTGGGCAAGACCAACACACCGGAGTTCGGCATCCTTCCCACCACCGAGCCCCGTCTGTTCGGCGCGAGCTGCAACCCCTGGAACACGGGCCGGACCACGGGCGGTTCCAGCGGGGGCTCGGCCGCCGCTGTAGCCGCTGGCTTGGTTCCCATGGCGCATGGCGGCGACGGCGGGGGATCGATCCGGATTCCGGCCTCGTGCTGTGGGGTCTTCGGCCTCAAGCCCACCCGGGCGCGCAACCCCCTCGGCCCGGATTTCGGCGACGTCTTTGGCGGACTGGTGGTCGAGCACGCCGTCACCCGCTCGGTGCGGGACAGCGCCGCCCTGCTCGACGCCACCTCGGGCCCCGATGTAGGCGACCCATACTGGGCACCGCCGCCGGCGCGCCCCTTTCTCCAAGAGGTAGGCGCCGACCCTGGGCGGCTGCGCATCGCCTTTAGTACCCAGGCGCCCACAGGTGCAGCGGTGCACGCCGACTGTGTCAGCGCGGTGCGGGATGCGGCCTCGCTGTGCGCCGACGTAGGCCACGAGGTGGTTGAGGCAGCCCCGGAAGTGGCCGGTGAGTTGTTGATCCAAGCGTTCATCACCTTGTGGTCGGCGGGGTGCGCCTGGACGATAGACGGCATGGCCCTTGTAACCGGCCGCACCCCCACCCCGGACCAGTTCGAACCGCTCACCTGGGCCCTGTACGAGATGGGGCGCCAACAAAGCGCATCGGCCTACCTGCTCGCCGTGACCGCGCTCCAGAGGGTGGCCCGTGACATTGCTCGTTTCTTGGTGAACTTCGATGTGTGGCTCACCCCCACCCTCGCCGAGCCGCCCGTGCCCCTCGGTACCTTCGACTCCCCACCGGAGAACCCCCTGCAGGGGCTGTTACGTGCGGCGGCATTTCTGCCCTTCACGCCCATCTGCAACGTCACCGGGCAGCCCGCCATGTCGGTGCCGCTCTTCTGGAACGCCGACGGCCTGCCCGTGGGCACCCACTTCATCGGGCGCTTCGGCGACGAGGCAACGCTCTTCCGCCTCGGGGCGCAACTTGAGGCGGCGCGGCCGTGGACCGAGCGGCGTCCGCCGCTATCGGCTTGAACCGACTGCCGAGGCAGGCCGAAATGTGAAGCAACGGGCCGGGGTTAGCTCATTACTATGGCGGCGTAGGGGAAGCAAGAACTTCATTTATTTGGATGCGTGTCGGAGACTACTACACTCATTTAACATTAGGGGGTTTTATGCATCCGAGAATACAATCTGATGTCTTGTTGTTCGGTCTCTTAATCCTCAGCCGGCTTGCCCTTTATGCCGGGTGCTACCAGGATTGATGGAAGCTCACTGTCAGTAAGATTCTCAGCACCCAGTTCCCGAAGCTTACCGCAGAATTTTGTGCCGAGGCCACCATTGACTTCTCTCGAGTTGCTCTAGTCGCTTCATGGTCTTTGTGCCTCTAAAAACATCCAGCAGGGGAGCGAGCATATGCCTTGCTATGAACTTATACATAGCTACTCCTTTAATCGGTCTTTCCCCGGGTCTCCACCAATCTGGCCAGTTATCTTTTGAAGCACTCTTACGACTTCTCTGCCCTCGTCCCCGGTAACAGGCGGCCTAGGCTAAGGTGCACTGAACTGAAGCGATTCCGCCCCATGCGGTATCAGGAGGATACTCCCTAGTCAGAAAGGCGATTTTCACCTACGTATTCCTCTTTCCGATGCAAGGTGCCTTCGGACATGCGTTCTCGCTAAACTTGCCTTTTGCGTTAAGGCGATCTCATGGCGAAAGCAACGTAGATGGTGCGGCTGGGGCTTCAAACTTAATCCTTTCGCTAGACAAAGGCTCTTATCCCGATAGCCTCGCGCCCCACCACAAGCTTCTGAATCTGGGTAGTGCCATCGGGGATGGTAAGCATTCTAGCATCCCTGAAGTACCTCTCCACAGGATACTCGTCGGAAAGACCCATGGCCCCGTGAATCTGGATCGCCTTGGAGGTGACCCTGACAGCTGCCTCACAGGCATAGGCCTTAGCCAGAGAGGACTCCATACGAGCCCTAACCCCTTTATCGATGAGGTGCAAGGCACGATATCCCAAAAGACGCGATGCCTCCGTCTCCGCAATCATGTCGGCGATCATCTCCTGGATCATCTGGAAGCTGCCAATCGGCCTCCCAAACTGCTTCCGTTCCTGGGCATACTTTATGGAGGCGTCGATAGCTGCCTGAGAGATACCGGCCGCCATTATCGCCATCCAGGCGCGGGCTATTTCAAACAGTTGCATTGTCCTGCTATAGCCTGCTGCTGGATCCCCGAGCAGGTTTGCTCTGGGGACGCGGCAGTCTACAAAGGATAGCTCCGCAGTGGGGCAGGCACGCCACCCTATTTTGTGTAGCTCCCTGGCTTGGAAAGGGGAGACCTCCTTCTCCACAAGGATCTGAGATATCCCCAAGGTGCCCTTGCTCTTATCGGTTACCGCCACAATATTGCATACATCAGCAATGGTGCCATTGGATATCCACGTCTTAGTCCCATTGATGACATACTCATCGCCATCCAGTACTGCAGTGGTCTCAATGCTGGCAGCATCGGAGCCAGCATCGGGTTCGGTTATGGCGACACAGCCGATGAGCTCACCCGCTGCTATTCGAGGGAGGAATTTCTCCTTCAGCTCCTCGGAAGCGATTAACAGGATGTCATGCACTAGTGAGGCGATGAAGATAGTGGCATCCAGGCTCGCCCAGACATAGGATAGCTCCTCGTTGAGGATAGCGCTTGTTGTGAAACTGAGCCCCATACCACCATACTCCTCGGGTAAACGGCCGATATAATAGCCGAAGGGCATCAACTTCTTAATATACCCTACCGCCTCCTCTCTTGTTAGTGGCCCTTTTCTGTCACGCTCATCTACTATAGGGGCGATCTCCTTCCTTAAGAAGTCTCTGACATTCCTCTGCAGCATCCTCTGCTCTTCAGTGAGATCGAAATCCATAGTTGCGCCTCCAGACTCTTCCTTTTCTTTCCAAAAGCCTCTTTGTAAAGCATGATCATTGTAGCAGATTGAATCTGGAATCTAAAGGGATGATGCCTGATATATACACTTCATAGGGAATAGAAAAGGGGCAACCCTAGGAGAGGGCTATACCGAAAGGCAATTCCTATGCTATAATAACGTAAGGTATATTGCGGCCCAGCAGGCGGATTTGGAGGACAATTAAAGAAGCTTCCACTCTAAGTGAGGGACGATAGTGCCAAAAAGGAAATGCTCCGTCTGTTATTCTTGCGGTAAGAAAATGGAATACACTGAGTGCTCCTATAGGGGGGCTCCACCTGAGGATGCCCGTTGCAAGGTGCTCAGCGGTTGGCTCACAGTCTCCCTGTGGAAAGGGATAGAGTCTGTGGACTACTATGACTTTTGCTCCTTTACCTGTCTTCAAAGGTGGGTAGCAGCTCAAGTCCCCAGAATTCCTGACACATTCCTGGAAGCCTTTAGAGAGGAATAAGCCGGCCGGACTTGGAGAGTAACTCTTTAAGGGAGGGGGAGCAAGGCTTAACCACGCCTTGACCTCCCGAGGTCTAGAAGCCTGCTTCCCTATGTGTGGTGGCAGCGACTGGATTCGAACCAGTGACCTTGGGCTTATGAGTCCCCCGCTCTTCCACTGAGCTACGCTGCCAGCCCGCAAGCATAAATATAACACAAACCCCTTGCTGCGTCAACGCCCTTCAGTTGCCCTTGTTCACTGGGGATAGAAAAGCTTCTGCGCCTCCTTCCTCAGCTCGGCCCTGAAGTCGGGGTGGGCGATGGCGATGAGCTCCTCAGCCCTTCTCCGCTGCGACTTCCCCAGGAGGCTGGCGATCCCGTGTTCGGTGACGATGAAGTCGGCATAGGTGCGGGGCACGGTCACCATGATGCCTTCCTCCATCAAGGGCACAATGCAGGAAACAGCGCCGCGCAGGGCCCGTGAGGGGAGAACGGTGATCGAGCGTCCCCCTCTGGAGCAAAGGGCCCCGATGGTGAAATCTAATTGTCCCCCTGGCCCGTTCTGCAAGCGAAAGCCCATGGTGGTCTCGCTCCCGATCTGGCCGGTGAGGTCTACGAACATAGCGTTATTGATGGCTACCATGTTATCGTGGGCGGCAATAGTTTTGATGTTGTTGGTGTAGTTTGAGCCATAAAGCTCGAAGAGGGGGTTGCCGTCGATGTATTCCAGATCCGGCGGTCGAGCGGTAGGCCAGAAGGAGGTGGCTACCGCTTTCCCCTGGTGCAGGGTCTTGTATTTCCCGGTGAACACCCCTTCCTTCACCAGATCGAATAACCCACCGGGGCACACCTCCGTATGAAGCCCGAAATCGTGCTTGTTGTCGAAAAGCCCGGCGGTCACCAGCGGGTTAGAGGTGGTGCCGTAGCCAATTTGCACGGTGTCGCCATCCTTGATCAGCTCGGAGAGATATCCGGCAATGGCATAGTGGACCTCCGTTGCCTCACCCAGTCCCAAGAGCACCGCCAACTCGTCGGGTGGATAGAAAAGCAAGGCGCCCTTGGTTGTCGATAGGCGGTCTAGTGTCTGTTGCTGAACAATCCACCTCAGTTTCTCCTGGTTTTCCGGTGGGGCCTGAGCAATGGCGGCCTCTATTTCCTCTGGCGATGGAATGATTGGGTCTGCTTCCACAATGCAGTCCAGCTCCGAGACGTGAACGAAGTTATCGCCGTAGGTTCTAATTAGATACCTGTTCTGCTCGGCGAGGACTTTCTTCGCCCTTTTGACATACTCCTTTTTCTGCCACATGCAGTGCCCGAAGCTGCAGAAGCCATGCTCGTCCGGTGGTGAGACTACGGTGATAAGGACGTCGGGCTCGATCATGCCTGGTCGGCGTTCATCCAGTTCTTTCAACTCCAGACCGAAGGTGACCGGGGTGAAGTCGCTCCTCCTTTCCAGCATCATCCCCCGAGGGATAGCCCCGGTATATTGCGCCAGGTTCACCAGGAAGGATTCCTCCCAGCCCGGCTGAAACCAATCGTACATGACACTGGGTGCGCCATGCAGGACCTCTACGTTCCTCAGCTCGTCCCTTCGTGCGGCAAGGGCCCCGGGGATCGCATCCGCCGATTGGCCTATCGGTATCACCACCCGTTCCCCAGATTTCACCATCCTGGCTGCCTCCTCTGCGGAAACCAGCTTCCTCTTGTATTCCTCCTTCCAGTCCATGGCTTACCTCCTCAGGAATCTCCAGCTTACCACGGGGAAAGTTGCTCCCGCAATATATAATCTCCCCTTTGAAGTCTTCTGATTGGTATATCTTTAAGGCTGACCAGTGGGGCTATGGATCAGTCCACCGCGCCGGTCAGCATCGTGGGGCGTGGCGCCTAAAGGCTTTTATAATACTCCACGACTTTCTTTAAGGCCTTAGCCCCCCTCTCAAAGCTGGGGAAGCTGGGGATACCTCTTTCCACTAATTTTTGTCTCGCCTCGATGGCTTCAGTTTCGGCATGAACAGAGACAAGGATGGTGAGAAAGGGTTTGTTGCACCGCGCGTTGTAGAGGGCCAGGGCATCGATGAGCTCGTCCAAGAAGATAGGGATGAATCGCGCTATTCGCGTCAGGAAGGCAACAGACAATTCCAGAACTACCGAGTCGAGGTTCTCATCCTCGTTGAGGATATCCATGCACCTTATGATGTTGTCCATAGGTATGAGATTGGAGCTTATATCCAGAGGATTTCGATAGCTGCTCCCGATAATATTGAAGAAGGAGGCAAATTCCTGATAGGACCTCTCGCTGAGCAAGGGGATCTCCAGTCCTGCCTTGGCGAAGGCATCTGCGATCACCACAGATTGCCCCCCGGTCATGGCACAAAGCCCCACCCTGGCCCCGGTGGTCGGTTTCAGGTAGAGCAATGCCTTTGTGGTATCAACCATTTCCTCAAAGTTATCCACCTTGATCGCCCCGCATTGCTTGATCAGAGCATCCCAAACTAGAGGGGACTCCGCCAAAGAGGCGGTATGGGATGCTGTCGCTCTGGTTCCCTCCTCGGTCTCCCCCCCTTTCCAGATGAGCACAGGCTTTCTCTTGGCGATCTCCCTCAGGGAGGTGAAGAACTGCCTCCCCTTCCTCACCCCCTCTATATACATGCCGATTACCTTGGTATCCTCATCCTCGGCGAGGTACTCCATATAGTCGGTGCAATCGAGAACCACGGCGTTGCCATAGCTTACCGATTTAGAGATCTTGATCCCGTTGAGCGCCCCCACCAGGCTAAAGTAGGTGGCATGGGTGCCGCTCTGGGAGATGAAACCTACCGGGCCGCCGTCGCCGTAGTATTGATCCACGGCATGGCACAGTCCGATTCTGGGGTTGAAGATGCCCACGCAATTGGGTCCAATGAGGTTTAAATCGGCCTCCCTGGCCATCTCTGTGATGATCTCCTGTAGCCTGATCCCCTCCTCGGTATTGGTCTCGGCGAATCCCGAGGTGAAGAGCATCACTCCCCCCACCTTCTTATCGATGCACTCCTTTACGATCTTGGGGGCTACTGCTCTGGGCACGGCAACGATAACATAATCCACCGACTCTGGGATATCGAGAAGGCTGAAGTAGTTTTTGACCCCCAGTGCCTCGATCCCCGGCAGCTCCTTTTCATCGATCTGAACTGAGTAGAGCCTCCCCTGAAAGTTAGCCAGGCTCCTCAGCCACATATAGTCCATCTCTCGCTTGTCGCCGACCACAGCCACAGAGCGCGGGTTGAACGCGCGATCGAGCTTTTTAACGATGTCTTTCAATCTGGCCCTGTTACTCAGCTTCAAGGATCACCCGAGCATCGACAGCCACAGCACCATCGCTATAGGCGAAGATAGGGTTGATGTCCAGCTCCTTTATCTCTGGCTTACGCTCCACAAAATCGGAAACCTTAAGCAGAAATTCCTCCAGCACTGCGATATCGGCAGGCTCCTGCCCCCGATATCCCTCAAGGATTGGGTATCCCTTTATCTCCTTGATCATCTCGCGGGCATCCCTCCTCGTTAGCGGCACGATCCTGAAGGAGACATCCTTAAGCACCTCCACCAAAATGCCACCAAGCCCAAACATGAGCACCGGTCCAAACTGGGGATCCTTGGACATGCCAATGATCACCTCCGTCCCCGGTCTTGCCATGTTTTGAACCGATACCCCTTGAATATTCGCCGTTGGCTCATGAGCCTTTATCGAGGAGATGATCTCATCGAAAGCCTTACCCACCTCCTCCTCGCTATTCAGGCTCAGCTTCACCCCTCCGGCATCGGTCTTATGGAGGACATCGGGGGAGACTATTTTTAGCGCCACTGGGAAGCCGATCTCCCTTGAGAGGGAGATCGCCTCCTCCTTTGCCCGGGCAAGTCCTATCTCGGTGGTATTTATCCCCGCCTCTTTCAGGATTTGCTTCGATTCTAGCTCTGTTAGGTATGTCCTCCCTTCTTTTCTCGCCGCGCTGATTATCTCGTCCACGACCATGAAGTCTTCCTCCTTGATGGTCCCGCTATTTGGCGGGAATTTCAAATGTAGAGGGTCACAACGGGGTTGCGACCAAGAAAAGCCTTTTTGGCGGCCCCGATGGGATTTGAACCCACGATCTCCACCTTGACAGGGTGGCGTGCTAAGCCGCTACACTACGGGGCCGGAGGCTTGGTCCAAACTTGGGCTAAGGGCTCGATGTCGCATTGTATCAGCGCAAGCCTACCTTGTCAAGACAACTCTCTTCTGGTAAACTTTCCAATTGGAGGGTGCTAAGGTTGAGGTGTCAAAATGGGTGGCCGAGATTATCGAAGGCGGGAGCCAAAGAAACTGAAAAAGGGGGCCAAGAAGTCGGGAATCACCACCGTGCTTCAACCTCCGGTGACCGTTGAGGTGACTAAGAAGAGGAAGAAGGTCAAGAGCGCTGAGGAGGAATGAAAATTTGGCCGCCTACCAGCAGCTTTATAGAACTGGGGAGCTGGAGGAGAGGGTCGATCGCGCTCGGGCGATCCTCCACAGCTGTGAGCTTTGCCCCCGCCGCTGCCGCGTCAACAGGCTCGGGGGCGAAACGGGCGTGTGTCGCACCGCCGATGTGGCCGTGGTCTCAAGTTGCGGGCCCCACTTCGGTGAGGAGGCGCCCCTGGTGGGAATTCATGGCTCGGGGACGATCTTCTTTACTCACTGCAACCTGAGATGCATGTTCTGCCAGAACTATTCCATCAGTCAGTTAGGTGAGGGGAGGGAGGCGAGCAGGGGGGAGATAGCAAAGATGATGCTCTCCCTCCAGCAGCGAGGCTGTCATAATATAAACCTGGTCACCCCCACCCATGTCGTGCCCCAGATCCTGGAGGCACTGCTGGTGGCGGCAGGATTGGGGCTCTCCGCTCCTCTGGTCTATAACTGCGGCGGCTATGAATCGCTGGAAACCCTGAAGCTTCTCGACGGTATCGTCGATATCTACATGCCCGATATGAAGTACTCCAATGAGAGAAACGCCCGAAGATTCTCCGGGGTCAAAGAATATCCCGCGGCGAACCGGGCGGCGGTAAAGGAGATGCATCGCCAGGTTGGCGACCTGGAGGTGGATGAGCGGGGTATCGCTAGGCGGGGCCTCCTTATCCGGCATCTCGTTTTGCCTAATGGCATCGCCGGAACCGAGGGGGTGGTGCGCTTCATCGCCGAGGAGATCTCCACCAATACCTATCTAAATGTGATGGCTCAGTACTATCCCTCGCATCGAGCCTTCAAGATCCCCTCGCTTTCCCGTCCTCTCACAAGGCAAGAATTCACTGAGGCGGTGAACCTGGCCCGAGAGCACGGCCTGGAGAGGCTAGATGGAGTCAGACCCCGTTCCCTGGCAAGGCTCCTCTAGCTATAAAAAGGTTAGCAAATGTGCGAGCAGGCAGGTCTTCACGCAATTGTGCATGGTTTTGTTCAGGGGGTAAATTTTCGCTATTTTGTCCTGCGCCACGCCAGAGACCTCGGGCTCAGCGGCTATGTAAGAAACCTCCTCCTCGAGAGCGCTGTGGAAGTAAAAGCTGAGGGGGAGAGGGAGAAACTGGAGCAGCTCTTGAGGCATTTGGAGGTGGGACCACGCGGGGCATGGGTGGAGCGGGTGGAGGTAAATTGGTCGGAATATAGCGGAGCCTATAGCCACTTCGAGCTGAGGTTTTAGGCATCTATAGGCTCCCAGGTGAGCGAACTACCACTTAGCTATTCTGAAGACGATCTCGCAGGTTGGCTCTCCCCACAGCATGCTCCTCTCTATGGATACCCCGCCCTCGAGGCCGAGCGCGGCGAGCCAGCCCTCAAAGCGAGCGGCACAGGCACAATCGTAGACATCGGCGGCGCCAGCTTGGAGAACCATCTCGGCAACAAAGCACTTGGTAACCGTGCTTCGGAAACGCTTTTTGTGCTCGATCCTTTGCCGGTAAACCTGCTGCGGGAAATACAACTCCATCATCATATCGAACACCTCCAAGAGCTCCTGGACGTCCCTGACCTTCTCCACCCCGACAGCTTGAGCTAACCTTTTCATTTCGGTCTTGCCCATAGACCTGATGACGATGTGATTCAATCTGTTGGCAACATCAAAGCCCAGCTCCTGGGCTACCTTGAGATACCATCGGGCATCATGGGAATTCCAGTTATCCCTCAGGATCTCCTCCCTTTGCTCAGCAGTTAGCTTGACTGTTGACAATTCTCTGCCCTCTTTCTTCAACAAATCGTCATAATATTTATGACATATTGTCACAGGATTGTCAATACTTTTTGTTGTATTTCTCTTGTTTTTGTGCTAAAATCAATCACAAAGTGTGATAAAGGATTTAGGGGCAGGGAAGGCATGGGCTACTCGGAGATCGGCAGGAAAATTCAACAGGCGCGGGAGGAGGCAGGCCTATCGCAGGGGGGGCTAGCGGTAAGAATTGGTTGTACCCAGTCCGCGCTGTCCAACTATGAGCTGGGGAAAAGAAGGCTGCAGCTCGCTAAACTGGAGGAGATCGCCCAGGCCCTGAGAAAACCCCTAAACTACTTCCTGGAGTCCTCTGCTGACAGGTATTGGCGAGACCAAGCCCTCCTCCTTGAGGATCCACGTCTGCGGGAGATAGTCATGCAGGCGGCAGAGCTCCCCTTGGAGGACAAGGAAAGGGTACTTGAGTACATCAAGTGGAGGAGGAGCAAAATCCTGTCAACCTTTGGCGACACCATGGAGGTCTGGGAGGGCTCCAGGTTCTCCCTGCTGGGCTAGGCTCTGGGGCTGGGTCGGGGCAGGCATCAGTTCTTCTTTCTCACAAAGACTTCCACGCTCCTTATCTTCCTTACACCCCGAAGCGCCGATACCATGCCCATCAGGGTACTGCTGATGAATTGTTTGGTGAAGGGATTGAGGGGGACTGGGGAGCCATTTATAAAGAGCACCGTATCCTCCGCTGCCCTTTTGGCGATCAACCTCTCTTCGATAAGGCTGGCGACTGCTGAGACATCGCCCCAGGGGAACTGAGGCACCTCGGCATCGAGGGGCTCGTCGGTGACGAGGGCAAGGAGCTCCTTGGGGGGGCAGAGGAGACCTTCCTTTAGCTCCTTGCGGTGCACCTCGATCTTGGGGGCAGAGCCCTTTCTAAATCCCTCAGTGAGCACGATGTCAAAGTCCTCGCCGATGAGGCGCAGCACCTCCTCGATGGTGGCATCGTGGTCCACGGGCTTGATAAGGGCAATCTTCCGCGGGGAGCTGATGACCACGGCATCGCTTCCCGATTGGGCGTGTCGCCAGCTATCCTTGCCCGACTGATCCAGTTCAAAATCTCGATCGATGTGTTTTATGGTGGCAACGCGATAGCCACGCCCCTTCAGCTCAGCAACCAGGCGTTCCACCAGGGTGGTCTTGCCCGCTTTCGATTTGCCCACTATGGAGACAACGGGTAGCATTTTTTCGAACTCTCCTTTCCCTGACATCCTCGCCATCGCCTTGGTGTTCTTAATGCATAGAGCTGGTTTCCTTTATTCCTCCGTCCAATCGAGCATGAGCACCTGAACCGTTTCCCCCTCCTTGACTGTCTTCACATCCTCTGGAACGATGACAAGCGCGTTGGCTCTGGCCATGGAGGTAAGGATCCCGGAGCCCTGGGGTCCGCTGAGCCGGGCGAAGTATTGATCGCCCTCCCTTCTCACCATCGCCCGGGCGAAGATGCGGCGACCGTCGGTATTTTCCACCCTGCCCTCCAGAATCGCCCTAGCCATCGGCTTTGAGAGGTTCTTTTTCCCCATCATCTTGAGGATGGTGGGGCGAGCGA
>JAUXBC010000013.1 GCA_030619615.1 Dehalococcoidia bacterium | reverse complement strand
CCCGGCAGCGGCAAGACCAGGGTCATCGCCCATCGGGTCGCCTACCTGATCAAGGTATGGGGGGTCAGTCCCTATCGTATTCTGGCAGTCACCTTCACCAACAAAGCGGCAAGGGAGATGAAGGAGCGGCTTTACCACCTTCTCGGCAGCTCGGTGGAGGAACTGACCCTGGGAACCTTCCATGCCATCTGTGCCCGCATCCTGAGGAGAGAGGCAGCCCATATATCGCTGGACCCAAGGTTCGTCATTTACGATGACGATGATCAGCTCAGCCTGGTCAAGCGCAGCCTTCAGGAATTGGGGATTGACCCAAAGCGCTATTTCCCCCGCGTTTTTCTCTCCGCAATATCGGCGGCAAAGAGCCGCCTCTTCACGTCGGATGATTATGTCAAATATGCTCGGAGCTATTTCGATGAGGTGGTGCAGCGGGTATATCAGCGCTACCAGGAGCTACTCGGTGAGAGCAAGGCGCTGGACTTCGATGACCTGCTGATGAAGACTGTCTATCTCTTTCGCCATTGCCCTGAGGTCCTCTCCAAGTATCAGCAGCGCTATCTCCACGTCCTCATCGACGAATTTCAGGATACCAACATCGCCCAGTATGTTCTGGCAAGACAGCTGGCGGGGAAATACCGCAATATATGTGTGGTCGGCGATCCCGACCAATCGATATATTCCTGGCGCTTTGCCGATCTCAGGAATATCCTCAGCTTCGAGAGCGATTATCCCGAAGCCAGGGTGGTATATCTTGAGCAAAACTACCGCTCCACGAAAACGATCCTCGAGGTGGCGAAGTGCGTGATCTCCGCCAATCGCCAGCGCAAGGAGAAGAGGCTCTGGACAGAGAAGGAGATCGGGGTGCCGATAACCGTTGCTGAGACCTACACCGAGCAGGAGGAGGCCCAATTTGTGGTTAGCGAGGTGGAAAACCTGGTAAGCCAAGGGCTCTTTAGGCCCGTTGATTGTGCCGTGATGTATCGCACCAACGCCCAGTCGAGGGCTGTTGAGGAGTCCTTTCTTCGCTACGGGATGCCCTACAAGCTGGTGGGTGGCATCCGCTTCTATGAACGGCGCGAGGTCAAGGATGCTATCGCCTACCTCAAACTGATCCACAACCCCTATGACAGCGTCAGCCTTTCTCGGGTCATTAACCTGCCCCCTCGAGGAATTGGACAGCGCACCCTCGATGAGCTTTCGCGGTGGGCTAAAGAACTCTCTCTGCCTGTTTATGCCGCTCTTCAGATTGTCGCCGATGAGACAGGCGATGAAAAATCCCCCTTTAACCCACGCACTGCCCGCGCTTTGACCAATTTTCTGACCATGCTTAACGAACTAATCACGAGAACTGATGAGCTAAACGTCGTTGAGCTTCTCGACCTAGTGATAGAGCGTTCCGGATACAAAGAATACATCTTAGAGGCGCAGGATGGTGAGGATAGATGGGACAATATTCTTGAGCTTCGCACCGTAGCCGGTGAGTATCGCCATTTACCGCCGCAGGAGGGGCTTTCCTCCTTTCTCGAAGGGGTGACTCTAGTCTCCGATGTGGATAGTTTCGATGAAAAGGTTGATGCGGTGACCCTGATCACCCTGCACGCTGCCAAAGGACTGGAGTTCCCCGTAGTTTTCATCGTAGGCATGGAGCAGGGGCTCCTCCCCCATAGAAAGTCCTTCGATGACCCGGACCAGATGGAGGAGGAGCGCCGCCTATGCTATGTGGGGATAACGCGGGCTAAGGAGCGGGTCTATCTCCTTCGTGCCTTCCGCCGCAGCTTCATGGGAAGCACTGGGCCAACCCTCCCCTCAGGCTTTCTCCTGGATATTCCTCCCCACTTGATGATGACGCCCAGCCAATATGCCCGCAGGGAAAGGCCTGTGACTGCACAGCCTCCCTCCCCAAAGGCACCCCTCAAAGCAGGGGACCATGTGCGCCATAGCGTCTTCGGCGAGGGGATCGTAGTAAACTGCCTCTCCACCAGGGATGACCAGGAGCTTACCGTGGCTTTCAAGGGGGAAGCAGGGCTCAAGAGGCTGCTCTTAAGCCTGGCTCCCCTGGAGATGATCTAGCGGCAAGCCAAGAGAGGGGGTGAACTCCCTACAAAAACCTTGACAGGAGCGCCGCAATTAATGTAAACTTTTTTTGGCCTTGGCAGGGGAAGAATTTGTTTGTTGTTTCACTTAGGTTTTCCGATGAGATGAGTGCAGCGATAGAGTTTCCCCTCCTACGGATCCTCGATGGTGGCAGGTGGGAATTTTCAAGCGAGACGATGTAACCTTAAGGAGGTAGCGAGATGGCGATTACAGATGAATTGAAAGCACTGATCGGTACCACCACAGAGCCCGTCATTATGGAGGTTGAGAGGGGGGCGATAAGGAGGTATGCCGATGCCATAGACGACCCCAACCCCCTTTTCCGCGATGTGGAGCATGCCCAGAGCAGCAGGTATGGCGAGATGATATGCCCACCCGGTTTCTTCGGCTGGCCCGTAAAGAGGGGAGGAGTGATGGAGGTACTGGCTTCCCTTACTCCGGCGTTGGCTAGGGCTGGCTGCCCACGCATCCTCGATGGCGGGGTCGATTTTGAGTTCTATCTCCCTATTCGCGCAGGAGACATACTGACCTCCTCTGGAAAGGTCGCTGACATCAGGGCGCGCGAAGGCAAAACGGGCACGATGATCTTTACCACCCTTGAGACCACCTTCATCAACCAGAATGGCGATTTAGTTGCCAAGAGCAGAGCAACAATTATCAGCCTCTAGTTAAGGGGGGAAGGAATGAAAAAGCAACTCTATTATGAAGATGTAGAGGTCGGCAGCGAGGTCATCCCTCTTGCCAAGATTGCCACCACCGAGATGCTGGTCAAGTGGGCTGGGGCAACGGGGGATTTCAACCCCCTGCACTATGAAGACGCCTTTGCCGCAAGCCAGGGTGTGGGCAGCCCCATTGTTCATGGCGCCTTGAAACGGGCCTGGCTGGGGCACCTGATGACCGACTGGACTGGAGAGCAGGGTATCCTCAAGAGGCTCTCCTGCCAGTATCGGGGCATGGACTACCCTCGAAAGATGAAAGACATGGTCACGCCTGAGGAGGGGGAAACCTGGTGGTGCAAGGGTACGGTGACCAAAAAATATGTAGAGGATGGCCAGCATATCGTAGAGTGCGATATCTGGGTGGAAAACGGCAAAGGGGAAAAGACCACCCCGGGCACTGCTACGGTTATCCTTCCCTCTCGAGAGGCTAAATCCTGAGGGGCAGGCTATAGTGCAACAGGCTTCCATAATAACCGATGAGATGAAAGAACAGTTAGGAGTGGAGGGGACTCCTACCATTCTAGAGGTGGAGAAGGGTCACATAAGGATGATGGCAGAGGCACTGGACGATCCCAATCCGCTATGGCAGGACGAGGAATACGCCAAGAAGACTAGATATGGAGGGATCGTCGCGCCGCCTGCCTTGTTGTGCAATGCCAGGGCAGGCACGGGGCGGGGTGTTCAGATGAAGAGTCCATTCCTGAGAGCCTTAGCCGGGGGGGATGAGCTGCAATACTACCTCCCGGTCAGACCTGGCGATGTGATCACCTCTGTAAGCAAGATCGCCGAATACAACGAGCGAGAGGGTAGAATGGGAAAGATGCTCTTCACCATCATCGACACCACTTATAAGAACCAAAGGGGCGAGGTGGTTGCAACCAGCAGATCCACCTCCATCTCCTATTAGACCCTGAAGGAAATGAAGTATGGCCAAGCAGCTTTACTATGAAGATGTTGAGGTGGGCATCGAGATACCCCCTCTAGTGAAGTGTCCCACAACCCGCCAGTTGGTGCAATGGGCAGGGGCATCGGGAGACTACTACGAGCTGCATTACGATAAGGATTTCGCCCAGGCTCAGGGTTTCCCCAACGTCCTTGTCCATGGCAAGCTGAAGTTTGGCCTCTTGGGTCAAATGCTTACTGACTGGATAGGGGAGGGGGGAATCCTCAGGAAGCTGAGCTGTAGCTATAGAGGCACGGACTTCCCTGGCGAGGAAATTGTCTGCAAAGGGAGGGTAGCCAATAAGTATGTGAAGGACGGTGAGCATATCGTAGAGTGCGAAATCTGGACGGAAAACCCCAGTGGGGAAAAGACAACGCCAGGCAATGCCACGGTCATTCTACCTTCCAGGGCCCAGGATAAAAAGGAGGCCTAAATATGGGTGAAGCACTAAAAGGTAAGGTTGCTGTAGTGACCGGTTCCGGCCGGGGGATCGGGCGTGTCATAGCCCTGGCGCTGGCTGCCGAAGGGGCCAAGGTGATAGTTAACGACCCGGGCGTAGCACTGGATGGGACTGGGACCGATAAGGTGGTGGCCGATGAGGTGGTGGAGGAGATCAGGACGATGGGTGGCGAGGCGGTCGCTAACTACGACTCGGTGGGCAGTATGGAGGGTGGGGAGAGGGTTATCAAGACCGCGGTGGACAATTTTGGCAGGCTGGATATCCTGGTGAACTGTGCCGGTATCCTTCGCGACCGCATGATCTGGAACATGACCGAGGAGGAATGGGACGCGGTGATAAACACCCACCTTAAGGGGCACTTCGCCTGCACTAAGGCCGCCTGCCTGGTGATGAGGCAGCAGCGGAGCGGGCGGATCATAAATATCAGCTCCACCTCAGGGCTGCACGGAAACGCCGGTCAGGCAAACTACAGTTGTGCCAAGGCGGGGGTTACCGGGTTCACTAAGTCCTGCGCCCTTGCCCTGGGCAGATATGGGATAACGGTGAACGCGGTGTGCCCTGCTGCCGCCACCAGGATGACAGCAACCATACCTCCGGACCGGCTGCGACAGCTGATGGCTCAGCGCGGCGTCCAGTTTCCTGAAGATACCCCGATGGAGGAGCTTTTTAAGATGATGCTGGGAGACCCAGAGGATGTGCCACCCATAATAGTGTATCTGGCCAGCGATGAGGCAGCCGACATCAACGGTCAAATCTTCGGTGCTAGCGGGGGACGAATCTCCCTTTACGCCCCTTGGACAGAGGCAAAAACGATCACCAAGGAGGGGAGGTGGTCCATTGAGGAGCTGCGTGAAACTGTCCCCAAGACACTGGCTGAGGGTCTGGTCAATCTAGCGCCGCCCCTGTCAGCGAAGGAGTAGCCTTTGACCAATGGCGATTGGGAGTAAGGGGTTCCAATTCCAAAAATAAAAAAGGAGGGATGTCGAAAATGGGTGAGAGACTGAAAGGGAAGGTTGCTATAGTCACCGGTGCTGCCCGAGGGCTGGGCAGGGCTCACGCCCTGGCGCTTGCTGCCGAAGGGGCCAAGGTAGTGGTCAACGACCTCGGTGGCGCACCGGACGGAACAGGGGCCGATAAGGCACCCGCCGATGAGGTAGTGGCCGAGATCAAGAAGATGGGTGGAGAGGCTGTAGCTAACTATGAGAATGTGGCTGATTACGAAGGTGCGGAGAGGATCATCAAGAGCGCCATCGACAACTTCGGCAGGCTGGACATCCTGGTGAACAATGCCGGCATCCTCAGGGACCGCATGGTCTTTAACATGACCGAGGAGGAGTGGGATATAATAATGAGCGTTCACCTTAGAGGGCACTTCAACTGCACCAAGCACGCCTGCGTTGTCTTCAGACAGCAGAGGAGCGGCCGCATTATAAACACCGCCTCCGAGTCAGGACTGGGGAACATGGGGCAAGCGAATTACAGTGCCGCCAAGGAGGGGGTTATTGGCTTCACCAGGACGGTAGCCTTAGACATAGGAAAATATGGGGTTACCTGCAATGCTATTCGCCCCCGTGCTCGGACGAGGATGACCGATACCCCTGAACTGCGCGCCGCTATGGAGAAGGCTCGGGCAATGGGGGCATCACTGGATATGCTCGATGATGTTACCAAGATGGAGCCAGAGGATGTATCACCCCTCGTCGTCTGGCTGTGCACCGATGAGGCCGCCGACATAAACGGCTGTGATTTTATCGTTGGCACCGGACAGATATCCCTACTCCAGAAGCCGGAGCCGTGGCGGAGCATCTACACAGACAAACCGTGGAGCCTAGATCAATTGGCAGAGATCCTCCCAAGGTCATTGTGCCGTGGTCTGGAGAACCCAGCGCCGCCTGCACCTCCAAAGGGATAAAGCAAAGTCTGACCTGAACTCTGCGGCTGAGGCCTGGCGACTGCCACCTCAGCCGCTAGATTAATGTGGTAGAAAGGGGGCAGGCTGCTGTAGTCACCGGTGCTGGTCGCGAGATCGGCAGGGCTCGCGCTCTGTCGCTTGCTGCTGAAGGGGACAAGGTGGTGGTCACGGACCTCGGTGGCGCGACTGGTGAATCCGTCGCCACCGCAACCACCAAAGGAATAGGGGGCTTTAGCGAGCCACTATAGCTATCTCAGGTGGCACTGCTCGGTTCCTTTTTCGACCTCTGCCACCAGCTTCGATATATCTCCATGAGTATGAAGGTATCGCCATACCTTCTCACCCGCCCACAGGGGACAAAGCCGCATTTCTCAAAGCACCTTTGCGCCCTGATGTTCGAATCAAGGGTGTTTAGGTAGATTCTCTCCAGCCTTGTCGTGTTAAAAATATGGTCCAGCAAGGTGGCGATGGCATTGGTGCCATAACCCTGATCCCAGTAGTCACGGTCGCCGATCATGATCCCCAACTCCGCCTCCTTCTTAGCCTCATCGATATCATAGTACATGAGGTTGCCTATATGCTTGCCCTCCAGGTTCTCAATGGCAAAGCGGCATTTTGGCGGGCTTGGACAGCCGAGCTCAGCGGCATACTCAGCTAAATACGATGTGAAGGAGCTTCTCAGAGGCAGGGCAGCATCGAGACGAGCAAGCTCATCATCGCGCCGCCATGCATAGTCGTTGGCAGCATCCTCCAATCTTTTTCCCCGCAGCACCACCTTTCGACCTTTCAGCACCTAAATACCTCAGCTATTGGGTTGTTAACGATGGCTTAGAGGTGGTCTCAAGATTCAAACCTGAAGGACAGGGGCTCCTTGCCAAGGCCCAGTTCCTCCAAGGCCTCCTCTGCTGCTTCGCGAACCTGCTCGTCGGGGTGACCCAGGCATTTACGCAATGCCTCTTCCGCCTCACTACCCCCAATTTGTCCCAGCGCCACTATTGTGGAGAGCTTAACCTGACTATCGATGTCACTGATAAGCCTGACAAGATGGGGAACAGCCTCCTCATCACCAAGCTCACCACAGGCCCCTGCTGCTTCAAAGCGCATCTCCGCATCGAGGCTGCTCAGCTCCTTCACCAGGATGGCAAGCCAGGCGGGGTCGCCATTCCTCCCCATGGCATAGAGGGCGCTGGCTCTCATTTTAGAATCACCGCTCTTATAGGCTTGATGAATGATATCCTCTACTTTTGGTAGGCTGATGGGGGCGATAGCTTCTATGGCCCGCCGCTTCACCTCAAGCTGCTCTCTCCGGTCCTCGATAGTAGAAAGTAAAGCATTTTGAACCTTTACACCATCCTCGGGGCGCAGTTTCTCCAGTTCAGCTAACATGGCAAACCTGCCCAGCGCCACAGCGGCAGCAGCACGAACAGATTCTTTGCTATCTTGCCTAAGCAGGGTGATAAGGGGGTCGATAAGGGAGCGATTTTCACACTCCCATAAGCCTTCGATGGACTTTACCCGTACTACTTCATCGGGGTCTAGAAGACAGTCACGGAAGATGTCATCGAAGTTCAGTTTAGCGTCCTCTTCGGCAAGCCCTAAAAGTTTACTCACAATCTGCCTTCGCCGGGCAACACCCATTTTTGCCCATGCCTCTAGAAAAAGTTTTAGCTCCTCTTGGGAAAGGGCTGAAAGGTTGGCTAGCTTTGAGGAAACCAGGGGGTTATCCCCGTGGCTTAACTCAGCTAGGTATCTCTTCAGACTCAAAGGAGCGCCTCCATCTTTATCCTCTACTTGCCACCGCCAAACTGGGGCAATAAAGGGCTGGGGCCTTAAGGACACCGCCAACCCACTTTGCTTCACGCCCAATGGCAACGAGCTCCTTCAAGGCATGGTAGATATTTCCTGAAACCATGGTATCTTTAACTCGCCCCACGATCTCACCCCTTTCCACCTTGTAACCGAGGAGAACGTTGCCACTGAACTCACCTCCCAGAACGTTTCCCTGCTCTGCCCCGATGAGCATATCGATGACCAGACCTTCCCGCATGTTCCGGATCATTTCCTCAAAGGGGGTATCCCCCTCTTCAATGACCAGGGCGCTCACCGATGGGGTTGGCATGCCCCCCCGAGCCCTGTTGCCGCTGCCCGTGCTCCGGCTAGCGGCGAGGGCGGCGGTTTGCAGGTCATAAAGGAAGTTTGCCACTACCCCCCCTTCAATGAGAGCCGTCCTTTGGCTTGGCACTCCCTCATCGTCGCAAGGTCGGCTGGCGGGGCGATAGCCGATAGTGGCATCATCCCATAGGGAGAGCCTCTCATCGAAGAGTTGCCTACCTTGCCTCCCCACCAAGGGTGATGCCCCCTGCACCACCACCCTTCCATTAAAGGCGAGCGCCAGGGGGGTGAAGAAGGCACTTCTCACCCCTCTGGGGGTTAGAATCACCGGCAATCGCCCTGTGGAGACCGAGGCGGTATGCTTCGCCAGCTCCAGTTGCTCGATCACCGTGTCTGCCAGAGCATCGACGTCCCTTATCGGGCGACAGGAGCTATCTATTTCGCCGACGAAAAGCATATCAGTGTCTCGAATCAACGTCCCTTCGATGCCGATGGTAAAGAAGCTCTTGCGGTAGCTTGCCTCGCCGCCGCGGGAGTTAACGATATTCACCATGCCCACGCTCTTGCTCACCCCAGCGTGGCAAAGGATCTCTGGGGTGTGACCTCTGATCTTCGTTATCAGGGAGTCGCCCATTTCAACCATATTCTCTATTGGTATCGCCTCCACCCCTGGGTCATAGACCTCGATCTGGGGGTAGAGCTGCGCTGAGGGTAGGATGAACCTTGCTGGAACGCCAAACTGAGCCGTCTCCACCGCCATCCGGACCAGGGCATCGGGATCGTTGAGCTTGGTGGTGGTGGAAAACCCTATCTTGCCCTCCTTAATGATGCGTAGAGAGACCGAGGTACTCTCCCTGGTCTCCAGCATCTTCAAGCGATTGGCTTCAAAGCCGACAGGGGTTTCACTTATGGAGGCGAGGAAAACCTCCGCCTCCTCAGCCACTTTTTTCGCCCGCTCTAGGATGTTTTCCAACTATCTCCCTCCCAGCAGGCACCTGCGAATCCTTATGTGGGGGCTGCCATTGGCGACGGGCAGTGGGGATTGCGCCCCCTTGCCGCAGCCACCCCCCTGATTCATCTCCAGGTCGTTGCCAATGGCATCGATGTTCTCCAGGGTGGTAAACACGTTTCCGGTGAGCACCACAGGTCGAAGTAGCTCCGCCACCCTGCCACCCCTGATCAAATAGGCTTCGCCAGCGGAGAAGGTGAACATCTCCATGCTGGTCATCCCCCCATACCAGTTCTTCACGTAAACCCCCTCCTTGATTTCGCCGATCATCTCCTCGAAGGAGACCTTCCCCGGCTCGATAAGGGTGTTGCTCATGCGCACAATGGGGGGATGACGATAATCGAGCGCTCTGGCATTTCCTGTGGGTTTTTCGCCCATCTTGGCTGCGGTTTCTCGAGAATGGAGCCTGCCCACGAGCATCCCTTCCCTGATGAGATAGGTCTTTGTTGCGGGCACGCCCTCGTCATCATATTTGTAGCTGCCGCGAAGCCCGGGGATGGAGGCGCCATCGACGATGTTCAGGTGCTCCCCACCAAATTTTCGACCTAAAACCATTATATCTTTCAGGCGCTCGTTTTCATATACAAAATCGGATTCCGATAGATGCCCAAAGGCCTCATGGGCGAAGACTCCAGCGAGGACAGGGTCTAAGACGACGGTGTATTCCCCTCCTCTGACCTGGGGTGCGGAGAGCAGCGCCACGGCACGCCGTGCTGCTTGGCGAACCTCTTCATGAAGCCCCTCCATAAAGCCAAAGTCGCCGCTTGAGCCCTCGCTGAGCACCACCTGTTGAACATCGCCATCATCGCGGGCAATAACTACGATACGGGTGGAGAGGTCGATCTTGGTTTGCTCGATATAGCTACCCTCGGAATTGGCGAAGATGACCCTTTTGCCACTGTCTCCATAGGTGATGACGGAGGTCTGAATCTTGGGGGTGGACCAGATGATCTCATTATACTCATCGAGGAGGCTTTTCTTTCGAGCCAGGGGGACAGTTGTGGGGTCCTCCCTCATCTGAGGCTCAACCACATCTACCACGGGAGCTACCGGGGCGAACTTACTTGCCTCTTTGCCCACAAGATGTGCCTGCTTCACCGCCAGCTCCACCTTGCCCCGCAGTTCGCCTAGCTCGTTAAAGCTGACAAAGCCCCATCCTCCCTTGACCAGGGCACGCACATTGCCTCCCAGGCTTGTGCTTCTTCCAATATCCTCCAGCTCGCGGCCCAGGTATTGAATACGGCTAGCCTCCCTCTCCTCGATGCGAATCTCAACATAATCGGCAAGCTGTCCCTTTAAGGCTCGACCGATCTGCTGACGTATCTCTTCTGTGGCCAGCAATCTAACCCTCACCGCTCAAGAACACAAAGCCAGTTTACAGGAGGGGTGAAGGGATGTCAATGATTGGCTTTCTTGTAGCTTCATCCTATGTTACAATAACGCTATAACAGGATGGGAGGCTCCCTTGACTCGCATTATCCTTGTCAGGCATGGACAGACGGAGTGGAACAGGGAGGAAAGGTTTAGGGGGCGGGTAGATATCGATCTGGATGAGACGGGGGTGAGGCAGGCGGAGGCGGCCGCGGAGAAGATCGCCCGATGGGATGTGGCCGCTATCTACTCCAGCCCCCTGAAGCGGGCGATGGCCACGGCGCAGATCATCGCCAGCCGCCTCGGTCTCCCGGTGGAGCCGTTGGATGGGATCAATGACATGGACTTCGGGATCTGGCAGGGGCTTTACATAGAGGAGGCAAGAGGGCGATATCGAGAGCTTTTTGACGTTTGGCTTCGTAGTCCCCAGCGGCTCAAGATTCCTGAAGGAGAGACCCTTGAGGATGTCCAAAGAAGGGCGGTCGCTACTATTGATGATTTGGCGGCGAGGCACCAAAAGGAGACAGTTGCCTTGGTAACTCATCGGGTGGTATGCAAAGTGCTTCTTTGCCACCTTCTAGGCCTGGACAACTCCCACTTTTGGCAGATCGGGCAGGATAACGCAGCGATCAACCTTTTCGAACTGGGGGAGGGATGGTCTTCCCTTAGACTGCTCAACGACACCTGCCACCTAAGGAATCTAAAGGCATGACCATCGATGAAATCGTCAGCTTGCTGGAGCGAGAATATGGCCCCCTCCAGTGGCAAGCCAGCGGTGACCCTCTTTCTGAGCTGATCCGGGCGATCCTTTCCCAAAACACCTCCGATGTGAACTCGAAGCGGGCCTTTGAAAGGCTCGTTAAGACCTTCGGCACCTGGGACAGGGTGGCGGAGGGGAGCATTGATCACATCGCCGAAGCGATCAGGTGCGGTGGGCTAAGCAGGATTAAGGCGGGGCGGATAAAGGCCATCCTTAAGGGGATTTTGGAGAGCCAAGGATCCCTGGACCTGGGATTCCTGGGGGAGCTCCCTCTACCCGTGGCTAGGGCATGGCTTGAAGGACTTCCCGGGGTAGGACCAAAAACTGCGGCATGTGTGCTACTATTCTCCTTGGAAAGGGCGGTGCTCCCTGTGGACACCCATGTCTATCGGGTTTCAAGGCGGCTTGGTTTAATTGATTCCAGGGTATCGGCGGAGCAGGCGCACCAGCTACTGGAGGACGTGATTCCCTCACAGGAGAGGTACCAGTTTCATCTCCACATGCTGGCGCACGGAAGGAGCATTTGCCGCGCGCAGCGTCCTTTATGTCAGGGATGTGTCTTCAATGAGGGGTGCCCGTCAAGCTTCATAGGTGGAGAAGGCGATGAGAAGAGAAAAATTTGAGGAACTGGTAGCTAGGGCACTCGATGATTTGCCTCAGGAGTTTCAACAGAAACTGGAGAATATCGCGGTGGTGGTAGAGGACTGGCCCAGCCGGGATCAATTAGCAGAAATCGGGCTTAGGCATCGCAGCGAGCTACTGGGCCTTTATGAAGGCACCCCTTTGGCCGAAGGGGGTGGGCATCAACCCATGCTGCCACACAAGATAACCATCTTCCAAAAGCCCATTGAGAGGATATATCGCTCTGAGGAAGAGATAATGAGAAGGGTCGGGGAGACGGTGCGCCATGAAATAGCCCATTACTTCGGGATCAGCGATGAAAGGCTAAGGGAAATGGAGCAGCAAAAAGGGAGATGAGGAGTTTGCTATTACAGTAGGCTGAAGGAGAGAACCATGAAAAAGGTAGGCATTATCAACGTTACAGGCTATATCGGCATGGAGCTGGCGCGACTCCTTCATCGCCATCCCGGGGTCGAGCTTACCTCAATTACGGGAAGGAGCGCCGTGGGGCAAAAGCTGGGCGAGCTCCTGCCCCATCTTGCCGACATCGATCTGGTGATTCAGCCGGAGCTGGGGGATGTGGAACTCGTTTTTTCGGCCCTGCCTCACAAGACGAGCGTTGAGGCGGTATTGGTGGCGCTTGAGCGGGGAATCAAGGTAGTCGATGTCAGCGCCGACTTCCGACTGAAGGATGCTAAAGAGTACGAAAAATGGTATGAATTTACCCATCCCCAACCACAGCTTCTTGAAGAGGCGGTCTATGGCCTGGTGGAGTTAAATCGCCCCCCTATCGCTTCCGCTCGCCTGGTAGCAAATCCTGGTTGTTACCCCACCGGCGCCCTTCTCGCCCTGGCCCCCGTTGTCAAGGAGGGGCTAATCGAGCCTGGGATCATCATCGATGCTAAGTCAGGGGTCTCCGGAGCGGGGAGAACATTAAGCCTTAACACCCATTTCTCAGAGGCAAATGAAAATGTTTCCGCCTATGCCCTCGATGGGCATCGTCATCTTCCAGAGATAACTCAGGAGCTTTGTAGATTAAACCCGGAGCTATCTTTCTCAGTTACCTTCGTCCCCCACCTCGTGCCGATGAGCCGGGGGGTCCTCACCTCCTGCTATGCTCAGCTCAAAGAGGGGAGAATAGCTGGCAATGAGAAGGGAAAGAGAGAGATAAAGGAGCTTTATGGGGATTTTTACCGGGGCGAGCCCTTCATAAGGGTGGTGGCCGCACCGCCGCAGACCAAGCAAACCTGGGGAAGCAACCTCTGCCTTATTTACCCCACCATCGATGTGAGGACAGGAAGGCTCATCGTGATCAGCTGCATCGACAACCTGGTAAAGGGGGGAGCGGGGCAAGCAATACAAAATATGAACCTTATGCTCGGCCTTCCCGAGGGGATAGCGCTGGAGGGGGCTGCGGTTTATCCCTGATCGGTGTTGCCCCTTATCCCCATACCTGTTATACTTTGCGATCGATGCCCCCATCGTCTAGAGGTCTAGGACGTCAGCCTTTCAAGCTGAAAACAGCGATTCGAATTCGCTTGGGGGCACCATCTCTCCGTTGAAATGAATCAGGGTTCCCCTAACATCCTTATTCAGTAAAGCGCTTTCCACAGATCCCTCTTTTTCCCCGGATATCAGTTTAATCTTTATCAGATGATCCCTATTTCTCCCCTCTATCATGCCTCTATCATGCCTCTCTCACCTTCACGATTTTTAAAATGTCCTCTCCACAACAAAATCGGCAAGAAGCCGTAGTATTTCCCCCTTCTCACCAAATATTTCAAGCTCTTTCTTGGCCTCTTCGATCAATCGCCGAGCTTTCTGGCGAGACGCTTCTATCCCAAAAAGGGCAGGATAGGTTGCTTTCTTCTGCCTGAGATCACTGCCTACCGGTTTACCCAGTTGGACCTCATCCCCTTCCACATTGAGAATATCATCCACTATCTGGAAGGCCAGCCCGATCAGTTTACCGTATTGGAAAAGGGCCTCTATCTCTTCCTCCTGTGCATCCACAAGCATAGCCCCCACCCTTAACGAAATGGCGATTAACGCCCCGGTCTTATGGCTGTGAATGTACTCTAATCGAGGCAGATCGATCTCCTTCCCTTCGGATTGAATATCTACTACCTCACCACCG
>JAUXBC010000054.1 GCA_030619615.1 Dehalococcoidia bacterium | reverse complement strand
CCCTCGTTACACCCACATCCTGGAAGACAAAGGTCGATGTCGCGTAGATCGGTGTCGCCAGGGCACCGGTCGTGGGGTCCGGTTCCCTCCCGGAATGGATGGCCGATGTTTCAAATCTCATTTACTCATCCCTCCTCTATCTCTCCTCTATCCCTCCTCCATGCTTAGACACCTTTTCTATCTCTGTTGTCCTCCTTCCAAAATCTATTCTATTCCATAGTCTTTCATGTGAGTAGTAAGTGAATATTTTTATTGTTGTATCTACAAAGCCTATACTTATCGATAATACCACTTCTTCGGTAAATAAGTAAACAACTAAGACAGTAACTAAGATACCAAAAATCCGCCATGTTATAGCCTTTGTGATGCTTCTCTTATGACTTTCCATCCCAGCCCACTTTCCTTATTTCGTAATGGTCAATATGAATCTGTTTTCATTCTCTTGTTCAAAACCCAGCTTTATACCTCTGGTTTTCAACTCCTGCGCCACACTTTTAAGAGAGTCCGTATCGCCCAGTATTATTTTTATAGTTTCTCCCTCATCTAAATTATCTATCAATCCTGTTGCTTTCACCTTTGATAAAGGGCAAACAAAATCGCACAAATCATATTCTTATTTCTGGGTTTTGGTCTTTCTCAAACACAAAGGTTGATGTCTGGTAGATGCGTGTGGCCAGAGCGCCAGTGGCGGGATCCGGTTCCCTCCCGGAATGGATAGCCAATGTTTCAAATCTCATGATGATGCTCCTCTATCCTTTTTATGCGCTCCGCTAACTTTCCTTGTTCCTCCAAGACAAGCTTAATTGCCTCGCTAATGGGATCGGGCAATCTGCCATGTTCCAAATCCAGCACCGGCTTTCGACGATCCTCCACTACTCGCCCCGGAACGCCGACCACAGTAGCCCCTGGGGGCACGGAATTCACCACCACAGAATTGGCGCCAATCTGGGCCCCGTCTCCCACCGTGATCGAACCAAGCAATATGGCTGCCGCCCCGATAACTACGTTATTCCCGATGGTGGGATGGCGCTTCTTCCTCTCCAGTGTGGTTCCACCCAAGACAACCCCCTGATATAACAGAACATCATCCCCGATCTCCGCCGTCTCGCCGATAACCACGCCTGATCCATGGTCGATGAAAAAGCGCCTGCCAATCCTTGCCCCGGGATGAATCTCGATTCCGGTAAGAAAGCGATTAAGCTGGGAAAGCAAACGACCAAACAGTCCGAGCTTATGCCTCCATAGAAAGTGGGCCAGGCGATGAAGCCACAGGGCATGCAATCCAGGATAGCAGAGGGCAATTTCCGCCCAGTTTCTGGCTGCCGGATCCTTGGCCGAAACCGTCTGTATATCTTCTCTTATGGTTCTAAGCAAGCTAGTCTCCCCCCTCTATTTGACCATGCTCTCTATAGTCGGCGCCGCCGGGTAATACTCTTGGAACAGCCAAGTGCTCAAATAGCGCTCTCCGCTATCGGGCAGAATGACCACGATGAGCTTGCCCTCGTTTTCCGGCCTTCTAGCCACCTCTATAGCGGCCCAAGTTGCCGCCCCGGAGGATATGCCGGCTAAGATCCCCTCTTCCCTGGCCAGTCTTCGGGCCATTATCCCGGCATCTTCATTAGTGACCTGGATGAGCTCATCGACCAGGTCCGTTCTCAGCACTTCAGGTACAAATCCGGGTCCGATGCCCTGAATTTTGTGGGAGCCTGGTTTGCCACCGGAAAGGACAGGGGAGTCTTTCGGTTCCACGGCAATAGCTTGAAACTCAGGCTTTCGCGGCTTGATCACCTCTGAAACCCCGGTAATGGTCCCCCCCGTTCCGACACCAGAAACCAGGATATCCACCCTGCCCTCGGTATCCTCCCAGATCTCTTCGGCAGTGGTTTCACGGTGAATCTGGGGATTGGCCGGGTTTTTGAACTGCTGGGGCATAAAATAATTAGGATTATTAGCCGCCAGTTCCTCAGCTTTTCTCACCGCCCCGGACATTCCTTCTGCTCCGGGGGTTAATACCAACTCGGCCCCAAAAACGGCCAGGAGCTGCCTCCGCTCCAGGGACATGGTATCGGGCATGGTGAGAAGCAATCGGTAGCCCTTGGCGGCGCAGACAAAAGCCAGGGCGATGCCCGTGTTTCCACTGGTAGGCTCGATGATCACCGTGTCTTCTTTGATCAATCCTGCCTCTTCGGCAACCTCGATCATACTGACCCCAATCCTATCCTTTACATTAAACAATGGATTGCAGGATTCGAGCTTGGCCACGACCTCAGCGCCTAGCCCCTTGGGTATTCGGTTCAGTCTAACCAGGGGCGTATTTCCGATTAACTCGGTGACATCATTGGCTATCGCTGGCTTTTGCCGTCTCCTCCTAACCTCGTAGGAAACCTTTAACATTTACTTCACCTCTATGGTCGTGCCTTCGCGTTGGCTGCCAGTTTATACGGCATTCTTAACCACATCTGCCAGGGTAAGGATGCCAATGGCAACAGAGCCCCCTTCTGGCGGGCCGGTGACCACCAGCTGGTGAATGTCAGCCCCCAGCATGATTTTTGCCGCCTCGGCCAGGGAGACATGGTTGGGGACGTAAAGGACCTCTGTGGTCATGACCTCAGCCACCGGAATCTCTTTCCAATCGGGGCGGGCAAGCATTTCCCTTACCACGTCCTTGCGGCAGATGATGCCCTTGAAGTGGCCCACGGTATCTACTACTACCACTGAATTGTGTTCACACAGTTTCTTGTGGATATCACCCAGAGTGTCATCAGGCCAAGCCTTGATCAAAGGGTGGATCACCGCTTTTGCGATACTTATGTTGCGAAGCATATTCCGCCGCCTCCTGACACAAGCCGAATAGCTTGGTCTCGCTTAAATGTAGTACATTACAGCTTCGGGTTTCCGTTTTTCTCTTTGCCGCTCGATCAAATCTTGCAGGGTTGTAGATTCTAATACCCCATTCATTGCTTTTTTCATCTCTGTCCAGATATCGCGAGTTACACAGAGATCGGCGCGTGAACATACCTTAGGATCATCGACACATTCCACCATGGCAATCGATCCTTCCACGATCTGGATGATTTCGCTGAGTCTTATCTGGAAAGGCGGCTTAGCCAGGGAGAACCCTCCGTGGGCTCCACGCATACTCTTTACCAGCCCGGCAACTTTAAGAGAAACGATCACGTGCTCCAAGTATCGCCCAGAAATCTGTTGCCTTTTAGCGATGTCTTTTAGTAGGATAGGGCCTTCGCCGTAATGGAGAGCTAAATCCACCATCGCCCTCGCCCCATATTGTCCTTTAGTGGAAAGCTTCATGATAACACCGCGTGATGCAACTATTCCTATCGGATTGGTGATAATACCACAAAAGAAGAAACTTGTCAACCCATTTCTATTGCTTTTGAGCAGAAAGATTGTCGGGCAGAATTCGACTCCTTTCGAACTCCAACCCTTTTCGACCTGTCCCTAGGAGATAACTTTTGGCCATGTATGCTGACCTGGGCACCCGGTCTAGTTGTCCCGACTACAGGTTTGCTATAGGGGCAGGAACGAGTCAAATCCTGGCCAATAGGTCCACGGCACCCATCAGGATGGTCTGGGATGCCGTCTCAGGAAATCGAGGACGGCTTTGTTGAGCTCCTCCTCCGCCCCGAAGAAGCCATGCCCCGCGTTTTCGAGGGAGACGAGCTCGGCATTGGGTATCCTGGAGGTAAGAACCCTCGAGTTTTCGAAGGGAACGAGCCTATCGGCAGTCCCGGAGATGACAAGGGTGGGGGCCTTAATCTGGGGTAGCCGGTCATAGGTATCATGGAACATCATCGCCTCCGCCTGCCTCTGATAGCCGTGAAGGGGGGTGACATACTCCACTGCCTTTGCTATCCACTGTTCAACGATATCTGGATTGTTATCGATGAACTCCTGGCTGCAGAGGAAGGGAAGCAATTCCCTGGCTCCCTCTTCCGGCGTCAGCCGCTTCATACGCTCCATGTCGAAGAGGACCGTCATCACCTCCCCATCGGGCATGATCGCGTGGGTACCTCCGCAGAGGGTACACCCCAGGACGAGGCTGAGCACCCTCTCCGGGTAGCGAAGGGCAAACTCCTGGGCGATCATGCCCCCCATGGAGACGCCATAGATATGGGCGGCATCGATGCCGATGGCCTCAAGCAGTCCGGCGATATCCTGAGCCATCATCTCCATGGTGTAGGGGATATCGGGCTTGTCGCTGCGCCCGGTGCCTCTGTTGTCGAAGGCGACCACGCGGTACTCCCGGGAGAGGCCAGGAATCTCGCGGTACCACTGCCCGGAGCTGCCTCCAAAGCCTTGGATCAAAACCAGCGCCTCCCCCTCCCCATGGATCTCATAATAGATATTGATGTCGCTAACCTTCACTGTGGGCATTTTACCCTCGTTTCTAGATACCCTCTACCCATTTCACCGCGTTAAGGAATATTTGAAACCCGTCACCATAGCCTTTTAGTTTGTCCCTAGTCCATCTGGGGTGGTGAATCCCTTGAATGTGCCGCTCCGGGTGTGGCAGCAGCGCAAACAGACGACCCGATTCGTCGCAGATGCCAGCAATATTGCCAAAAGAACCGTTGGGGTTATGTGGATAGCCTGCTTCAATGTTTCCTCTTTCATCGGCGTACCACAGAACCACGTTCAGGTTCTCCCGCATTTCAGGCTCTATCACCACCTTCCCTTCTGCGTGAGCCACGGGAAGATACATTGACCTGATGCCTTTGGTAAATATGCAGGGGCTTTCCTCGTTCACCCGCAGATATACCCAGCGACACTCGAACTTGCCCGAATCGTTTGGCGCTAACGTTAGACAGTGACGGCTACTATCATGCAGATGAGGCAAAATACCCGCTTTGACCATGACCTGAAAACCATTGCAAATGCCGAGGACGAGCTTACCTTCTGCAATGAACTTCCCAACCTCGTCAGCAAGTTTTAGCCTTACTTCATTGGCAAGAATTTTTCCCGCCGAGATGTCGTCCCCGTAGGTGAACCCGCCAGGGATCGCTAGTATTTGGTAGCCAGAAAGGAACTTTCCCCGACGCACGACTTCGTTTATATGAGCTGAGTCTACCTGTGCGCCGACTAGTTCGAAGGCGAAGGCAGTTTCAACGTCACAGTTGGTTCCAGGGCTACGTAAGATTAGAACCTTAATCTTAGCCATCTAAATATGACCTACCAGCGAAGTGGTTTTTGCCACGCTTCCTTCAGCTCAGCGAGAGAGGCCGAAAGGACCCTGCGCCCGCCCATCCCGTACACGTCCAGGGTTTCCCAATTGGTGACCTCACCAACCAGAGCGAAATCAATCCCTTCCATTGTCTTTTCGAATGCAAGGCTATTGGCTGGCGCTACTTCTACCAGAAATCTGGTGTTCGACTCGG
>JAUXBC010000057.1 GCA_030619615.1 Dehalococcoidia bacterium | reverse complement strand
AGAGGGTTTGACGACAAAGCCCATTGGTCTCGAGAGCAGGATTAAAGCCCTGGAGGGCATGGTTCTGCTGGGCCCTGGGAAGGAGCCAGCCAGGGAAGCGGGTAAGGTGGCAGCCGAGAGGATATCGAGGTATCGAGAGAGGGTGGCGGTCCAGAAATGACCAAGAACTGGGACCCGATATGGGATGACCTGCGGGGCGATGATGATGACGGTATCCCCTCCGGGATACCGATCCTCTGAAAACTGCTGAGGATTGCAGAATTGAGTGCCTTTCCTTGATATTAGCAAAAGGCCGTGTTAGACTGTAGTTAACTGGCTCGGTGCTCTCATAGCAACCCCCCTCCCCCACCAGGGAGGGGGGGAACGCTGGGCCAGTTTCTTTTTGCACTTTTTATGCACGCCCAAAACGGTCGCCATTTTCGGTCCCCCTGGCGGAGCTCCTGGACGCCCTGGCGAATCATTCCCTGCCCATGCCGGTCTAGCATCTCAGCCTGAAATGTAGGGTCATAGCTTTGAAAATGCGGTCTTTAGATACACGGCCCCAAAAAAAGTTCCCCCACCAGGCCGGATCCTTGACAAATGAGTAACCGTATGTTAATATTGGGCCGCTATGAGAGCAGTTACACGCAGCAGGAACCCCATCTCCACCCCCTCCCACCGTAGCTATTTTGGGGCTATGGTGGGCCGCACAGGGCTCGAACCTGTAACCTACTGATTAAGAGTCAGTTGCTCTACCATTGAGCTAGCGGCCCCAAGACAGAGGCAAACATACTATATCTTTGCTTCAAAGTCAAGGGTATTGAAGCAATGGGTTATCAGGACTGGGAGGCAAGGACGCCGCCCTGGGCCCAGTTCTCCTTGGCCACATCCTCGAAGATTACGATGGTGGCCTCAGGGGTGGCGTGGGCAATAGTAACCACCGCCTCGGTGATAACCCTGGCCAGCTCCGCCTTCTGAGCCTGCGTCCTCCCAGGCCACATCTCCACTCTCACTATTGGCATATCGATCACCCCCTTCCCCTCTTGCCTCAAGGGCTTTCAAGTAGTATATTACATTCGGTCTCCTTTTTGCGGAGGTTAGCATGGGTCCAAGCCAATGGCATCGAGCAAAGCTCAGGATCAAGAAAGCACTGGGGAGGAACATCTTCCTCTGCGACAGCTGCAAGTGGGACTGGCGTAGCGCCTGCCACAATCCAGACCGTCCCAATGCTACCTGGTGCCCCGATTATCAAAAGCGTGGCAAGTGAAACCGGAAGCACTCTTCCCTTACCCTGACCCCTAGAAATATATCAGCTTTTCCTCAATTTGACCAGACAAGTTGTAGTAGCGAAGGAAAGAAGGTATAATCTTGCCATGAAGGTCTCAGAGCTGGGGGAATTTGGGCTCATCGAGCTCTTTGCTGGAATTGTGATCAGGTCAAGGGGAGAGACCCTCCTGGTGGACATTGGCGACGATGCCGCCGCCTGGCGTACCGATGCCTCTATCCAGCTCGCCACCTGCGATGCCCTTATTCAAGATGTCCACTTCACCCTGGGCACCACGACCTGGCGAGAGCTGGGATGGAAGGCGCTTGCCGTGAACCTCAGCGACATCGCCGCTATGGGAGGGCTTCCCAAATATGCCCTAGTTTCGCTGGGCTTGCCGGGAGATAGCGAGGTGGAGCAGGTGACTCAGCTCTGTGAAGGGATGGTGGAGCTGGCGCGCCTCTTCGATGTTGCCATCGCAGGTGGCGATGTCGTCGCCGCACCCCTGGTCCTCCTCAGCGTAACTGTGCTTGGCACTGCTTCCAATCAAATCCTCACCCGAGCAGCGGCAGCTGCGGGAGATCATATTGCGGTAACAGGATATCTAGGGGCATCGGCGGCAGGGCTGGTCATGCTCAAAAGAGGGCTTCAACTTGATAAGGAGACCGCCGCATCGTTGAGGGAGGCTCACCTTAAACCCTATCCCCGCGTCATTGAAGGGCAGATCCTGGCCCGCCATGGGGTGAAGGCGACAATAGACCTAAGCGATGGGCTGGTTAGCGATCTTGCCAAGGTATGTAAAGCAAGCGGGGTAGGGGCTCGCCTCAGGGTGGGGGAAATACCCATCCACCCCATGGTGAGCGCCGCTTTTGGGGAGGATTGTCTCGACCTCGCTCTCTCAGGGGGCGAAGTCTATGAGCTTCTATTCACGGGCAGGATTGAGGTTATCGATAAGATTAAGGGGCTGATGCCCTGCCCGGTGACGGTGATCGGCGAGGTGGTTAGCGATGAGCCGGGGAGGGTGAGGCTTTTCGATGAGCAAGGTGGCGAGGTTAGATTGGCAAGGGGGGGATGGGATCACTTCGCCCCAGCGAGTAATAATGAACTACGTTAGCGAGAGCCCGGAGCAAACCCAGCAGCTTGGCATGCGACTGGGGAGGCTAGCGAAGCTGGGCGATTTGTTCCTTTTGGTGGGCGGTCTGGGGGCCGGGAAGACCTGCCTCACCCAGGGTATCGCCTGGGGGCTAGGCATCGAAGGCTATGCCACCAGCCCCTCCTTTGTAGTGATTAACCAGTATCAGGGCAGGCTGCCCTTTTATCACATCGACCTCTATCGCCTGGACAGGATGGAGGAGGTCATCGAGCTGGGTCTGGAGGATTATCTCTACGGGAGGGGGGTTTGCGTTGTGGAATGGGCTGAAAAGGGCTTAGAGGTGCTTCCCAAGGAGCACCTGCTGATGGAGATGGGCTTCCTCTCCGATACCAGACGGAGTATTACTTTCAAGCCCAGCGGGGAGCGATATGTAGGGATGCTTTCGCAGTTCGATATCACCAAAAGAACGAAAAAGGCGAAAAAATGGAGCTTGCCCTAGATACCTCCACAGAGATCGCCAGCATCGCCCTATCTCGCTGCGGAGAAGTCGAGGCGGAGATGACATGGCCCTCGGGGCAGAACCACACCGTTGAACTTGTGCCTAATCTCCTTCACCTACTCCATGAAGCCAAGAGAAAACTTCAGGAGATCGATGCCATCATCGTTGCCAAGGGACCGGGAAGCTTCAATGGATTAAGGGTCGGGGTGGGCACGGCAAAGGGGCTCGCCTTCGCCCTCGGCATCCCTCTGGCGGGCATAGGAACCCTGGAGGTAGAGGCCTTCCCCTATGCCAAGACAGGTTTACCCATTTGCCCGGTGCAGGATGCAGGACGGGGGGAGATCGCTGTTGCCTTATATCAACTGCAAAAAGGGGAGTGGCAAAAGCGGGTTGAGGAGCATATTACCACTGTGGAGGAGCTCGCAAACAATATAGCCTCCAAGACTATTTTCTGCGGTCGGTTTTCGCCCGATATTGCCCAGCAAATTGAGAGGCAACTGGGAGAGAGGGCGGTGATCGTATGCACATCGCTAAGGAGGGCAGGATTTCTCGCCGAGCTGGGCTGGCGAAGGCTGGAGAGGGGCGAAATCGACCGCCCCACCACCCTTCAACCCCTCTACCTGCGTCGCCCCTCAGTGACTACTAAGATGACGGAGACGGGAAGATGAGAGCTTGGAAAGGGCTACCTATTCCTTCCATGAAAAGCTATGCCATGTGTTTCGCCTGCGGCCGGGAGAACCCCATCGGGCTCAAGCTCACCTTTCGCCAGGAGGGGGATGCCGTCAAGGCGGAATTTACCCCCGGCGAGTTCCACCAGGGCTGGCCCGGCGTTATCCACGGGGGGATCATCGAAACCCTTCTCGATGAAGCGATGGCCTATGTTCCCTTCTTTCTAGGCTTAAATTGTGTCACCGCAAAGATGGAGGTGAGGATAAGGCACCCCGTTTCGGTGGGGCAGCAGCTCTTCATCAGCTCCACAATGGCGAGGAAAACAAGAAAACTCGTCGAGACCAGAGGAAAGATAGCCTTAGCGGATGGCACTCCAGTGGCAGAAGGCAAAGCGGTGATGTATATAGTCAATGAAGCCAAGCGAGGATAGATATGCAGAGGACGCTTGTTCTCCTGAAACCAGACGCCTTGCAAAGAGGGCTTGTGGGTGAAATCATCTCCCGCCTTGAAGGAAGGGGGCTTAAGATCGTAGCGATGAAGATGATGCAGATGGATGAGGAGCTGGCGAAACGCCTCTATGAGATCCACAAAGGTAAATCCTTTTTCCAGGGTCTGATAGAGCAGATCACCTCCAGCCCGATCATTGCCGCCGTTTTCGAGGGGGAGAATGCCGTGGAGGTGGTGAGAAGAACTATGGGGGAGACCGATCCCGCCCTCGCCATGCCGGGAACGATAAGGGGAGACCTAGCCTTAGATATCGGGCGCAACCTGATTCATGGCGCTGACTCTGAGGAGATCGCAGAAAAGGAGACCGGGCTCTTCTTCTCAGCGAAGGAGCTCTCCAACTACTCCAGGGAAATGGATAAATGGATCACTCAATCCTGATCAGGGGGGTGGCTTTGCTCCATAGCCTTTCTAGCTGGTAATACTCCCGCTCCGTTGGGGCAAAGATATGTATGATAATATCGCCAAAATCCATCAGTATCCAGCCTGAGTCAACGGTGCCCTCGCGGCGACGTAGCGCCACCCCTTCCTTCCTCAGCAAGCGGTGGATCTCATCATAGATGGCCTCGATCTGGCGCTCGCTGTCACCACTACAGATGACGAAATAGTCGGCAAAAGTGGATAGCCCTCTCATATCGAGCATCACAATGTCGATAGCCTGCTTATCCGAGGCGGCCTCCACCGCCTTCCTCGCCAGCTCCAGCGTTTCCAGAATGCGATCCCTCCTCTCAACTATATTATATCATGGACGCCCTCAAGGGCGAAACGTGGCTAAAGCATATTTTGGGTGACACCAGCACCTGCTTTGTGTCAAGATGCCAAAATTTGTAAGGATGCCACTATTTTGGTAAGATAGTCTTGCTTCTAATTCTCAAAAAGGAGGCAATGGTATGGTTTGGCAGGGATACTCCAAAAGGCTCAGAGAAGTGCTAGGGCTGGAGGGAAGCCCCATCGCCGTTAGCTACTCTATGGTCCCGGCCTCTAAAGGGAAGTCGGGGAAACACTGGGTATG
>JAUXBC010000043.1 GCA_030619615.1 Dehalococcoidia bacterium | reverse complement strand
GAGGGAGAAAACCCCGGAGGTGACCTCCTCCGCCACCTCCGCGGCATAATATCTTGCCATAGCCGTCTCCAGGGCGTGCTCAACACCTTCATCCTCGAGCCAAGCTGCCTTGTCTCGGAGAAGGACTGCCGCCTCGATCTTCGTCACCAGCTCGGCCACCATCCAGCGAATGCCCTGGAAATCGGTCACCAGGTTTCTGCCCACGCTTCTCTCCCTGGCATATTCCAGGGCCTCCTCCAGGGCCCCTCTGGCCAGTCCAATTAGGCAGGAGGCGTTCCCAATACGACTCAGATTGAAGGCGGCGAAGAAGGTGGCCATTGCGTCACCCGCTTTGCCCAGTAACTGCGTCTCTGGAATCTCGACATTCTTAAGGGTGAAATCGTAGATGGGCTGCATCCTCTGCCCTATAGGGTCGCCCTTCTTGAAATTAATGCCCGGGGTCCCCCTTTCAACAATAAAAATGGAGACACCATCCTCCGTTTTGGCATAGAGCAGCATTATGGTGGCATCGGCAGCAAAATTGATATGGGATTTATGCCCGTTCAATATGTAGCTATCCCCTCTCTTAACCGCCGCAGTCTCCATAAGCTCAAAGCTAGAGCCTACCGTCGGTTCCGAGATTGCAATGGCGGCTATGTACTCCCCTCGCGCTAGCTTGGGCAGATAGCTCGCTTTCTGCTCCTCTGTGCCCGAGGCCAGTAGATGCTTCTCCGCCTGAATGCTGGGTTGGGGGCCAAAGAGCCCAAACCTGGCCAGCTCCTCGCTAATTATGGAGTACTCCATGGCCCCTCTCCCCATTCCATCGTATGCCAGAGGCACGATGGGGCCCATCCAGCGCCTCTCCCCCAACTCCTCGAATAGCTCTCTGGGGGCGACACTCCTTCGCTCCCACTCATCGACCTTAGAGCTAAGCCTGCGGGCAAGCTTCGCCACCTCCCCCTTCAACTCCTTTTGCTCAGCGCTGATCTCAAAGCTTAAAGACATTTCGACCTCCTAAATTCGATGGAAGCAGAACAAATTACACCAATGACCCCTGTTTGTCAAAAGCGGCCCTTCCTATGGTATGATGAGCTTGAAATCCTACTATAATCAGTTTCGTCTCATCCCCCCGGGGAAGCACCCGATAAAGGTTTGCCTGGGAACGGCCTGCCATATAAAGGGTGGCAGGATCATCCTGGAGGCCTGGGAGAGGAAGCTGGCCATTGAAGTAGGGTAAATTACCCCGGATCGCCAGTTCAGCCTGGAGAGGGTTGCCTGCGTTGGCTGCTGCGCCATGGCCCCCCTCACTTCACGGTGACCGACTTAGCGAGGTGGCGCGGTCTGTCCGGGTCCTTCCCCCGGGCTGCTGCCAGATGATAAGCCAGGAGCTGCAGAGGCATAATAGCCACCAAAGGGTAGAAAATCTCCTCCATCTTTGGAATTTTGATCCAATGGTCATAGACCTCGTTATTCTCATCGGAGACGCCAATGACAAATCCCCCTCGCGCTTTTATCTCCATAACATTGTTCAATGTTTCGTAGAAGGTATCATCCTTGGGGCAGATGGCGACCACCGGTGTTCCTTCTTCTATAAGAGCCAAGGTGCCATGCTTTAGCTCCCCCGCCGGCATGCACTCAGCGTGAATATAGGAAATCTCCTTAAGCTTGAGCGCCCCCTCAGCCGCTATCGCCAGGTTGAGACCCCTTGCCATGTAATAGAAATTGTTCTTATTTTTCATTCTTCGGGCTAGCTTCTTAAGCTTCTCATCGTTAAGGTTGTCTCCGATTTGCCTTGCGACCTGCTCCAGTTTTTCGATGCCCTCCTCCAGTTTGCCCATCAGGGCAAAGGCTAGCATGTAGAAGATCAGCAATTGGCAAACGAAGGACTTTGTTGCGGCGACACCTATCTCTGGTCCACAATTGAGGTAGATGACCCGATCGCTGATCCTAGTGAGCAAAGAGCCTACAACATTGACGATGGAGAAAACCCTTGCCCCCTTAGCTTTCGCCCTTTTCACGCCCTCGATGACATCGGCTGTCTCCCCACTCTGGGAGATAGCAATGACCAGGGTATCCGCGGCGATGGAATCGGAAAAATATTGAAACTCGGAGGCGGTGACAACATCGCAAAGCTTCCCGGCGAGCCTGGAGAATAGATAGCTGGCGAGGAGTGCCACATGGCGGGAGGTGCCGCAGGCGGTGATCACAACCTGCCTTGCCCCCGCTATCTCCCTGGCAAATTCCATAATCAGCTCTCTATCCTGTATTAAGGCACGGCGCATCGCCTGAGGTTGCTCCAATATCTCCTTGAGCATGAAGAAATCGTAGCCCTTTTTGCTCGCTTCCTCCCACTGCCAATCAACCCTTTGCGATTTTTTCCTGATCTCCTCCCCCTCCCTATTGAGGAAGAAAGCCCCATCTTTTGTTAATGAAACAAGCTCGCCCTCCTCGAGGAAAACCACCTCGTTGGTTCGATCCAAAAAGGAGAGGGCGTCGCTGGCCACGAAATATTTCCCATCATCCAGTCCCACGATAAGTGGACTGTCTTTGCTTGTTGCCACTATCTTCCCCGGCTCCCGTGAGGAAACCACCACCAGGGCATAGGAGCCACGTAGCTCCCCAATCGCTTTAAGAAGAGCCTTTTCCAAGGAAGCGCCAGCCTCCATATAGTCTTCGATGAGATGGCAGATCACCTCGGTGTCGACCTCAGAGACAAATCTATGTTTCCCCACCAAGGCAGCGCGAAGCTCCTGATAGTTCTCGATGATTCCGTTGTGCACCACCGCTATTTGTTTTTTGCAGTCGAAATGGGGATGGGCATTTATGCGATCGGCTCTGCCGTGGGTCGCCCAGCGAACGTGGCCCACCGCTATATTCCCCGGCAGTCGGTCCAAGCGATGTTTCCTCTGCACATCGGTTATCCTCCCCGCATCCTTCCTAAAATGGATCTTGCCATCGGAGACGCTAACCATACCCGCAGAGTCATATCCACGATATTCCAGTTTAATCAGCGCCTTGAGCACCACCGGAGCCGCCGGCTCATCCCCAATGAATCCAACTATCCCGCACATTTCTTTCCAACTTCCCCCCTATTTCAGTCTGACCCCACTCTCCTTTCGATAACCTTATTTGAGGCGTCAACTAAGATGATTCTGTTTGGCTCAAGGTCATAGGTTAACATGACATGAGAGCCCACAATAGAATTGGGGCCGATTCTAGCCCCGGGCATGATGCTGACATTGATCCCAGTTTTTGAATCGGCGCCCATTATCACCCCCAGCTTTTCCAATCCAGTATCTATGGTCTCATCGCCGCTCTTAACTTTGACCTCCCTCTCATCGAAACGAAGGTTAGCGGTTATCGTTCCCGCGCCAAAGGAGCAGCGCTCAGCGATTATGGAATCGCCAATGTAGTTTCGATGAAACCAGCATCCATCCCCGATATAGGAGTGCTTGATCTCGGTGGAGAATCCCACCACGCAGTTCTCACCGATATGAGAGCGATCCCGAATCAGCACATTGTTCCCGATGACCGAGTTTTTTCCTATATAGCAAGGCCCTCTGATCACCGCGTTCTCCAGAACGGTGACCCCCTCATCGATAATCACATCGCCCTCGATGGTAGCCCTCTCCGAGACCTTCGCCGTTTTTGCGATGCCCCCTTTGCTGCGACCCAGGAAATGTTCCATTACGGCAAAGATGTGCCACGGGTATTTGATGGGACCCCAGAAATCGCCATAGTCAACCAGTTTCAATTTGTGCCCCTTTTTGATCATGCCCTCCAAAGCCTGCTCATAGGCATCATCCCTTGTGCTTTCCACCTCCAGGTAGTGAAAAAGGGCCTGGGCATCGCTATGAAGATGAACCACCATGTTCACCACATCGCTGGGCTTCTCCCCCCTCTCGGGCTTTTCCACGATGTGTTGAATCTCCCCTTCTTCGTTCACTATCAGATATCCACCGGGGAAGTATCTCTCGACCTTTGCGCCGAGGATATAAGAGGTTGCCCCGCCTTTTTCCCTTTCTTCTAGGATTCTCGTATAGGCTGATTTCTCGAAGACATCGCCGGGATTAACCACAAGGATCTCGCCTTCAAGGAGGTTTTGGGCGCTTTTGAGAGCATCGGCCATGCCCGCTGGCCCACTCTGGATGGCAAGAGCGATGCCAGCGCTGGGAAATTTTCCAACGACCTCGCCTATTCTCTCAATGTTTTGCTGATTTCCTACAATGACAATGTCATCAAGCCCGGCAGCCAAAACTTGCTCAATCTGGTGCTCGAGCAAAGTCTTCCCCAGAAACTTGAGCAGGAACTTATCCTCGGTAATGGGAAACATCCTTTTCCCGGCACCGCCACATAGGAAAACAACTTTCACCCCTGACCTCGATCTTAGTAGATTATTTCGATCCGGCGAAAGGCTTCAGCCAGGGGCAAACCCTGGCCCTGTCCTATTTTAGAGGCCCTCTCCTCGATTCGCCGTTTCAGATACTCCGCATGTTGAGCTACCTGGCTGGCGTGACAGCCAAGGGCAGCTAACTTGAGGGAGAAGGTTTCACTTATATCAATGAAGGTATCTGGCTCCTCCGATCCCCAGAGATAGATCTCCTTCACCCTGTGGGGCGACAAACCCTCGGCGATATGCTCGGGGTAAGAAAGGCGATCTCGGGCATAGGGGAAGATGGCATCCAGGGTGACCATGCCCGTGATCCGATGATCGCGGTGCCAGAGGTATCTGCGGTAGGGGTCGGTGGTCATCACCACATCGGGGCGGTACTTCCTGATCAGTCGCACCAGCTCACCACGGAAAGAGGAGGTATCCTCCAAAGCTCCGTCGGGGTAGCCGAGAAAGATAACCTCCTTAACCCCCAGGGTCTTCGCCGCCTCCCTCTGCTCCCGCTGGCGAATCTGGGCCAGCGTCTCTGAGGTCATCTCTGGATCGGAGCTTCCCTTATCGCCGTTGGTGCACACCACATAGATCACCTCTCGCCCCTCCCCGACCCAGGAGGCAATCGTTCCCCCCGCACCGATCTCAGCATCATCGGGATGAGGGCTGATCACCATCACCCTTAGCGCTAACTCTGCCATTGGGCGCCGTCCTGAAAAGCTATTATTTGGATTGTATCATAGTGATGGTTGGGCTACAATAAACCCAAGGGAAATGGAAGGTAAAGGAAAGATTTCGATCCGCAATTTTCGCCCCAGCGATCTTACTGCCTATGTTCAGCTGGTCAATGAGATAGATAGGGTCGACAGGCTGGGTAAGGCTATATCTTTAGAGCACATGAGAGAACGCTTGGGACAGCCGGGCTATCATCCAGAGGAGGACCTCTTCTTTGCTGAGCAGGATGGCGTTCTGGTGGGCTATGCCGATATCTTCCCCGAGCTGGAGATCGGGAGGGTGATCCTCGATGGCGCAGTTCACCCCGACTATCGCCGTCGTGGTGTGGGCAAAAGGCTAATGGAGATCGCCCTGGAGCAAAGCCGAGCGATGGGGGCGAAGCTGGTTCACCTTGCTCTCCCAGGGCAAAGCAAAGACAGCCAGCGACTGGTTCAAGAAAGGGGGTTTAGACTCGTCCGCCTCCACTGGCAGATGAGTCTTAAGAGGTATAGGGAATCCCTGCACCTTCCTCAGGGCTTTCAACTTCGCCATTTCCTCCGCGGCGATGAGGAGAGGCTTTGTACCCTTCAGAACCTCGCCTTCGCCGGTAGCTGGGGCTTTCGCCCCAACACAGTGGAGCAAATTCGCTACCTTACAAATATGAGCCTTTGCCACGGTGAGGGCATTATCTTCATCACTGAAGGGGAGAGGGTTGTGGGCTATTGCTTGACCATGGATGATCCTGTAGAAAAAGGAAAGGGATACATCCGAATGATGGGGGTGGATCCCTTATATCGTGGTCAGGGGCTAGGTCGAGCGGTGCTGCTGGCAGGGATCAACTACCTACAAAGGCGAGGTATGGGGGCGATAGAGCTTACCGTAGACAGCAGGAACCTTGTCGCCACGAAGCTCTATCGGTCGGTGGGCTTTAGAAGGAAGGGGATAATCCTGTGGTATCAAAAGACCTTGAGCTAAGCTTTAACTAGCGAGCGATAAACCTCAAGAACCCGATCGGCGACCGCCGACCAGCTATATTTCGCCACCCGGGCTCGTGCCGCGGCTCCCATCCTTCGCTGCAGTTCTTCGTCGTCGAGGAGCAACTGGAGGCGCTGGGCAAAAGCCTCGGCAGAAAGCTCCGCAATCAGGTAGCCGGTTTCCCCATGGCGAATTGTGGTCGCCAGCCCGCCAACGCGCGACGCCACCACCGGGGTGCCACAAGCTAACGCCTCAATGGCCACCAGACAGAAGCTTTCATGATAGGAAGGCACCACGCAAACGTTGGCCGCGTTATAGAACAGAGGCATCCTTTCATGTTCCACAACCCCCAAAAAGACCACCTTCTGGGCAATGCCCAGTTCACGAGCCAGCGAGCGTAACCGAGCTACTTCACCGCCCTCCGCATCCCCACCTACGATGAGCAGGCGCAGGTCGTTGCGATCAAGGCATGCCACGGCACGAAGAAGGATGTCGAGCCCCTTAAGCGGTTGGATCCTACCGGCGAAAAGAAGGACCTTGGTGTCGTCAAGGCCCAGCTCGCCTCGGGCCTTTCCTTTATTCATGGGTTGAAATAGGTCCAGTTCCACCCCACAAGGGGTG
>JAUXBC010000074.1 GCA_030619615.1 Dehalococcoidia bacterium | reverse complement strand
GTTCATGAAGCGGATCAGGGGGCGGGGTTAGAAGTCAATTTAAGTAGCCCCAACCTTTAGGATCGCCCTTATCAGCGAGGCTAAAGCCTCGCGCTACCCTTTTTATCTCCCCGTCTCACCTTTTCCACCAGCCAGCTTTTGGGCAGGTCGTGGAGCTCATGGTGGCACTTCCTTCCGCCATGATCGCCACGGCGCCCCTACTTCCCCACAATCTCATACCTTAAAATATCGAGGAGCCAGTATCCCTCTCTTAATTCCCCCTTGCTATCGATTATCCGGACCCGCCTTTTAAACAAGGGGCCGTCAGTGACAAAGGTATGATATTCCCCCTGCTCGCCACAGATGTGGATATTTAACTCCTCGCTGAGTCTATTTAGCTCTCTTATGAACTCCCTGCTCACCCTTTTCCCCAGCCATTCCTGGCCCAAAAAATCGGCCTTGGCAGTGACCACGATGGCCTCAAAGCCAGCATCGATAAAGGAGGAGAGGATCTCTTCCGGCTGAGCGCCCCATAAAGGCAATATGGGCATCACCCCTAGCTCGCCACAAACCCGATCTATCCATTCCTTGTGCTCCTGGAGGTCGATGTCCCCGGAAACCACTCCCCCAACCCCCTTTTGCTTAAGCTCCTCAACCGCCCTTTTAAACTCCTGCTCGTAGGTATCCCAGGTGGTTTCTTGTTGAATAATCGGGATCCCGATAGCTTCTGCCTGCGCCGATAATAATTTGGGGTCCAGGCCGTGGGACATGCTTTTTCGAACATCTCGATTGATGAAATTCAGGAGAAAACAGGCCTGCAACCCACCGAGCATTGCCCTGTAGAGCGAAAGACAGCTATCCTTGCCGCCGCTCCACGATACGGCAACCTTTAGCCCGGGGGTCGAATTTGATCTCATCAGATAGATCGATGCCTCTTGACGAAGCGCCCCATCCTCTCCAGCGCCTCCTCGATGTCCGCCAGAGAGGTGGCATAGCAGCAGCGGACATGCCCCTCTCCACACTGACCGAAGGTGGAGCCGGGGATCACCGCTACCTTATCCTCGAGGAGGAGCCTCTCCGCGAAATCCTCTGAGGAGAGCCCGGTGCTCTTTATTGAGGGGAAGGTATAGAAGGCTCCCCTGGGCTCAAAGCAGGTGAGCCCGATATCGTTCAGCCCCTGAACCATGATGCGGCGGCGCTTATCATATTCCGCCACCATCTCCTCAACCTGGGTCCCCCCTGTCTTGAGGGCTTCAATTGCCGCCATCTGACCCATTATCGGGGCACAAAGCATGGTGTACTGATGGATCTTGACCATGGCCTCGATGATCTCTTCCCTTGCCGCAGCGTAACCGATCCGCCACCCGGTCATGGCATAGGCCTTGGAGAAGCCACTTAAGAGGATGGTGCGCTCCTTCATCCCGGGCAGGGAGGCGAAGCAGGTATGCTCCACGCCATATACCAGCCGGTCATATACCTCATCGGAGATCACGAGAAGGTTGTGCCTCTTCACCACCTCAGCTATCCTCACTAATTCCTCCCCGTCCATCACCGCCCCTGTGGGGTTATTGGGGTAGCCCAGCAGGAGGGCTTTGGTTCTTGGGGTGATCCGCCTCTCGATGTCCTTTGCTTTGACCTTGAAATCGTCCTCGATGGTGGTGGGCACAGGAACGAATATTCCCCCGGCCAATATGGTGCAGGGCATATAGGAGACGTAGCCCGGGTCGTGAGCGAGGATCTCATCCCCTGGGTCGAGGATGGCCCTCATTGCCAGGTCGACCCCCTCGCTAACTCCCACGGTGATCAGCAATTCGCTCCGGGGGTCATAATCCAGGCCGTAGCGGGTCTTAAGATCGCGAGCGAGCTCCTCTCTGAGCTCCAGCAGCCCGTAATTGGAGGTGTAGCTGGTATATCCCTTTTCCAGGGAATATATCCCCGCCTCGCGGATGTTCCAGGGGGTGACGAAGTCAGGTTCGCCCACCCCTAAAGATATAACGCTCTCCATAGAGGCCAAAAGGTCAAAGAATTTCCTGATGCCCGATGGGGAGATGTCTCTAACTCGCTTGGAGATAAGATCGCGCTTCTTCATTTTTTCGCTCTTTCACGCTACAAGGCAATCGTCATGTGATTTCCAGATTTACCGTCTCTTGAATTTCATCAATCGCGATGTTCGAAAAAACTTAAGGCATGATGGGCACCCGCTTCGGTCGCTCCTCCACCCCAAGGATCTCGCCGTCCTCCTTGTATCGCTTGAGCAGGAAGTGGGTGACTGTTCCCTGTACCGACTCCAGGGGGGCGAGCTTCTCGGAGACGAAGGCGGCAACCTCTCGCATATTGCTGCCCACCACCGTGACCGCCAGGTCGTAGGTGCCTGAGAGCAGGTAAACTGAGCGCGCCTCCGGGAAGCGGTAGATCCTTTCAGCGATGGCATCGAAGCCAACATCCCGCTGCGGAAGCACCTTCACCTCGATCAGAGCCCAGACCTGTTCCTCGCCCAGTTTATCCCAGTCGACCATTGTTTTGTATTTTAGAATGGTGCGGTCGCCCTCCGCTTTCTTAATCGCCTTCTTGACCTCAGCCAGCGGGATGCCGGTCATGGTGGCGATCTGCTGAGGGGTCCTTCGGGCATCCTTCTCCAGGATTCTAAAAACCTCTTTCATTGACTTCCTCCCTTATGGTAACTCTTTTTCTATCCGCCATCCGGTTCATGATGGCTTGATATAGCCTAACCCCTGGTGCAACGCCATAGGCTTGAATCCGAAGTGGCGCTCCACTGAGTCCAGGTCGGTGGTATTATCGAGGTCGAGCTGAGCCAGCTCCACCGAGGTCGCAGGCGGGTCGCGCATAGTTCTTTCCATCACCATCACCGCCAGTCGCATCAAGGGCATAGGGATGTGAACCTTGACTCGTCCGATCCCCAGGACGCTGATAACAGTATCCAGCATCTCTTCGTAAGTGAGATGCTCCGGGCCACCTATTTCATAGATCTGGCCAGCTTTTTCACCCTTTAGTGCCTCAATCAGGCAGGAGACCGTGTCTTCCACCCAGATGGGTTGGAAGCGGGCCTTTCCCGAGCCGGGTACTGGGGCAATGAAAGGGAACATGGTGAGCGACTGCCTCAGTCGGTCGACAAAGCCAAAGCCCTGGCCAAACATGACCGATGGTCTGAAGATGATAAAGTCCAGGTTGCTGCTTCGCACCGCCTCCTCCCCCTGCCACTTGGAGTAGGTGTAGCGGTAGCTGGGGTTGGCATTAGCTCCGAGGACACTCATATGGATGAACCGCTTAACGCCTGACCCCTGGGCAGCCTCTACTACATTCCTTGTTCCCTGAACATTAACCCCGTTGAAGGTGACCTCTTTGTTCTCCCTGATTATCGCCACCAAGTGGATGACGGTGTCCAGATCATGCATTGCCTCTCTCAGGCTTTGAGGATCGGTCACATCTCCCAGTGCCAGCTCTACCCCATAGTCCTGCAGTGCCTTCGCCTTTGGGAAACTTCGCACCAGGCATTTTATCTTCTCTTCGCTCTTGGCCAGCCTGGGCACAAGGTGACTACCCACGAAGCCGGTCCCACCAGTGATGAGAATCATCGGCTGGCCTCCTTTTGGGCTAGAACACAAAAGGTGCTGTCCCCCGGCCCCACATTGGGCACTTTCAATCCTCTGAAATCCCTCATGAAATTTGTCACCTTGCCATATTCCCATGCCTTGAGCCCATCTATCGCGCTATCGGAAAGCCGCCTCCTCAAATATGAATCGAAGCCCTCTATTTCGCCCGTCTCCTTGGCGAGCAATGGGAGGTCTCTCATATCGATAAATGTTTTGTATTCCATTATATAGTGTTCCGCATAATATCTTATAAAATTCCTCTCCCTTCACTCCCTCTCCACTTGCTGGAGAGGGTCAGGGTGAGGCAGAGGTTAGGTGAGGGAGAATTTCCCCCTCCCTCTAACTCCCTCCCGCCAGGGGAGGGAGAATTATAAGAATTTTTGTGGTTAACTATAAGAGGGAAAATGGAAGAACTAGGTAAAAAGGCTGTTAAGCCCATCTTGAAGAAGCTGT
>JAUXBC010000041.1 GCA_030619615.1 Dehalococcoidia bacterium | reverse complement strand
ATGGAGATCTTCCTGTCCACCGATAGGGGCGCTAGCTGGACCCAGGTGGGGACCAGCACACAGGTCGGTGCCTGGGGTGGGGGTGTTGGCTACATGGGCAGCGCCTTCTCGGGCACCTATGAGACTGACAGTCTCCTCTACAACCACACCATGGGTGCCGCCGCTAACGACATCTACCGCACCGACACCAGCGGTGACCTGGCCACTGCGGGGTGGATGCCTCTCAGCGGGGCTGGAGTGCCGATAGCGGCCATTGACATGGTGTATTACGCCTCCCTTGACGGCGTCGAGGAATATACGGGCAACATCCTATATGCTACCGTCCCCGCCCCAGGCGCTGCGCTTGTCCCAGCGACAGGGATGATAATGGCCACCAAGCGTCCCGAGAGTGTGAACTGGCAATTTCCCTTTAACACTCTGTGGGACGTCTTCCCGGCCGATGCGGGTTCTCTCTTCATGCGCCCAGGGGTGCTGGAAGCGGTTGTCGGCTCCTCGATTGACCTGTTCACGGTGGACGTGCCGGAGGGTGCAGTGGTTCCAGCTGCATGGTCGCCTATTGACCGGGTGAGGACCTGGACGGCGACCACTGGCTACCTCACGCCGCCGGTCCTCCTCGACCCGATAGACGGCAAGATCGTCCCCAGCAACAACCTGGCCACTGGCGACCCCGTGGAGCTGACATGGATTCCGGTGATTGGCGCTATGACGTACAATGTCCAAGTCGCTACAGCGCCGTCCCGGCTTTACACTGTGGCTACCCCAGTCCTGGTAGTCGTCACCGAGGTTTCCATAGGTGTGGGCACCCTGTCGGACGGCGAGACCTACTACTGGCAGGTGCAGGTTGCGAGCACGCTGATGGGCGCTTACACCGGGCCTTATAGCGACTGGCAGACCTTCACCGTTCAGGCGGTGGAGCTGCACGTGGCTCCCACGCTGATCAAGCCGGTGGCTGCGGCTGTTGATGTCGCGGTCAGGCCTCTGTTCCAGTGGAGCGGCATCCAGGATGCCACGGGCTTCGTGTTGCAGGTGGATGAAGATCCCCTCTTTGGCAGCCCGGTCATCGACGAGACCCTGGGCGTGCAGCAGACCTACCAGCCTACCACCGCTCTGGCCTACGAGACCACCTATAGCTGGAGGGTGATAGGCTTCGGCCTCGACTGGGAGACCCCACCGGCCGATGGCATCTTCATCACCATTCCCGAATGGGCAGAGCCAGCACCAGCGGAAACGCCGGTCTGGGTCTGGATCGTGATCGTGCTTGGTGCTATAGTAGCGATCGTGGTGATCGTGCTCATCGTAAGGACGAGGCGACCGGTCTAATCGCTGAGGCCTAGCATAATAAAGAGCCCCCCGATGAATCGGGGGGCTCTTCTTTTCCCCTTCCCTCTCCCTTGACGGGAGAGGGCTAGGGTGAGGGTGAAAACTCACCCCAGAGCCTTCCTTATCCCCTCCAGAACTCCCTCTGTGTTCATCAAAACATCATTGTTCCAGAACCTCAAAACGCTGTAACCCCTCTCCTCTAGCCACGCTGTCCTTTCCTCATCCTTTTCCCTAGCTTCTTTCTCGTTATGCTGGCCACCATCAATTTCAACGATGAGTTTCCTTTCAAAACTTGCAAAATCAACAATATATGGCCCTACGGGCTGCTGCCTTCGGAACTTTACACCTTCCACCTGTCTGCTCCTGAATCTTGCCCACAGCACCTTTTCAGCCTCTGTTTGTTCACGACGAAGATTGCGAGCAAAGAGCATCTGATTTCTGTCTTTCTTCATTTCAGGAGCCCCCCTCCCTCTAACCCCCTCCCGCCAGGGGAGGGAGAATAAGATGGTTAGCTCTTGTAGTCCAGCACCAGCACCTGCGTCTCTTCGGGCAGGCCCGTCCTGGTTATGGAGAGCTTGGGCTGTGGGGTTGCCACCTTGAGCCCCATTTCCTTGAGGAAACTTTCTACCGGCTCCAGCTGGAAAGACACGACATCGGTCTTGAAATGCATGGGGATGACGATCCTTGGCTGGAGAAGGCGCACCATCTCCGCGGCAGCGGCGGCATCGATGGTGGAGAGCCCGCCAACGGGCACCAGAAGCACCTCGACGCCGCTCATCTCCTCCACCTGGTCCGAGGAGAGGGCGTGCCCCAGATCGCCAAGATGGCAAACCCTCATCTCCTCCATCTCGATGAGGTAGACAGTGTTCTTGCCTCGCCTTTTGCCCCTCTCTGCATCGTGAAAGGTGGCGATGCCGCTGATGAAGACGCTGGCGATCTCGTATTCCCCCGGCCCATGAACGATCCTTGGCGCACCGCCAACGCCTGCCACAAAGCTGTGACCGGGGTGAGGGTGGCTTGAGGTGACGATGTCCGCCTTGGGGTTGCCCAGGGAATAGCCAATGCTGCCGTCATAGGGGTCGGTGATGAGGGTTGCCTCCCTCCCCTTTATCCTGAAGCAGGAATGACCGAGCCAGGTGATTTCGATTACCCTCACCCCCTTTAAAGAGGCGCTTCTCTTCCCCCTCCCTCTAACTCCCTCCCGCCAGGGGAGGGAGTATTTGTGAAAGACTATCTTCCAAGTCTGTTCACCAATGCCCACCCTGAGGGCAGGGCGACGGTTGCCAGAACTAGCTTTGTCAGGTCGCCAGGGATGAAGGGGTAGAGCCCTGCGGCGAGCACCGAGCCCGAGGGGACGAAGTTGGCGAGCCAGGGTAGGCCGAAGGCATAGATCACGATGTTGCCGATGAGCATCGCTAGGGCCAAACTCCAGAAGCGGCGATCCCAGCCCCGCTCGGCGAGGAAGCCCACCACGAAGGCGGCGGCCACAAAGCCGATAAGATAGCCACCGGTGGGACCCATGAGGACACCGATGCCCCCGTGCCATCCGGCAAATATGGGGGCCCCCATGGCTCCCATCCCCAAATAGGTAAGCTGGCTCAGCGCTCCCCGCCTGCTCCCTAAAAGCGCTCCGGCAAGAAGCACGGCGAAGGTCTGCCCGGTAATGGGGACGGGACCGATATAGAAGGCGATCTGGGCGGAGAGAGCGGTCACCACGCTGAAACTAAGAATAAGAAGGACATCGCGGACGAGCGTTGCCTTGGGGAAGATGGCATCCATCATGGTAATTGCTTTTGCTTGCTTCAATCTCTCCTCCTTTTTCGAACTAATTGCTCATCTGAATGTTACCCGCTTTGGCTATCCTGCCTTTTTAGGCCCTTGGTTGCCACCGCAGAACCACGGCGGCCCAGGATAAACCGGCACCAAAGGCAACGAGAACGACAAGATCGCCCTCCTTAATCCTTCCCTCCTCCACCGCTTCGCAAAGGGCGACGATGGGAGATGCGGCGGAGAGGTTGCCATAGCGATCGACGTTGACATAAATCTTCTCGCTGGGAATGCCCAGGGACCTGGCTGCCGCCTGGATGATGCGGTCGTTTGCCTGGTGGGGGATAAAGAGGTCGATATCAGATATCTGGAGGCCGGCGGCCTCCACAGCCTGCCTGGAAACCTTGGGCATCACGGTGACGGCGAACTTGAATACCTCCCTCCCCTCCATGAAGATATAGTAGCGTCCATCCTGGGGGGCACTGGAGGGCTTGCCGCAAGGGTGGGGGATGTAGAGGAGATCGCCACCTGACCCGTCACTGCCAAGCACAAAGCTGAGCAGGTCTGTCGCCTGCTCGTTTGCCTGCACTACCACTGCCCCGGCGCCATCGCCAAAGAGGACGCAGGTGCCGCGGTCCTCCCAGTTAATGACACGGGTTATCGCCTCGCTGCCCACAACCAGTATGTTACTGTAGATCCCAGAGGAAATAAACTGATAGGCGATGGCCAGGGCGTGGATACCGCCGCTGCATCCGGCAACCACATCGAAGGCAGCCGCTTTCTTGGCACCTATGGCATGCTGCACCAGGAAGGATGAGGCTGGGGTTATCCTGTCGGGGCTATTTGTGGCCACAATGATCAGATCGAGGGAGCTCGGTGATAGGCCAGCAACTTCAAGGGCTCTCTTCCCCGCCTCCACCGCCATGGTGGATGCGGTTTCATCATCCCCCACAATGCGTCGCTCCCTGATCCCGGTGCGGGTCATGATCCACTCCTCGGTGGTGTCCACCATCCTCTCCAGCTCTTTATTGGTGAGCACCCTTTGCGGAAGATACTTCCCCCATCCTGTAATCGCCGCGTGAAAGCCCAACTCTCATCTCCCTCTAGGTTTCCAGTACATGCTACTAACGAGCTTGAATGTATTTTGAAAGTATAGCAAAGAGAGGCTAGCTGGTCAACCCCTTGACAAGGGAAATAAAAGAGTAGTAAATTAAAATGTTAGCACTCTCAATCTGAGAGTGCTAATCAAGGGGTTAAGCGATGCTCTCGGAGAGGAAAGAGAACATCCTGGGGATAATCGTTAGCGAATATATCTCCCGGGCGAGCCCTGTGGGTTCGGAGGCCGTTGCCAGAAGGCATGGGCTTGGGGTAAGTGCCGCCACCATCCGAAACGAGATGGCACGCCTTGAGGAGGATGGCTATATTATTCGCCGTCATACCTCAGGGGGAGGCGTTCCCTCGGACAAGGGCTACCGATACTATGTGGAGTCCCTGGTCAAGGAGGGCGATATCCCTGTGGAGGAGCAGCGCATGATCTCCCATCTATTCCACCAGGTGGAGAGGGAGCTTGAGGAGTGGACCCGCTTAGCCGCTTCCTTACTTGCCCGCATGGTTCGTAGCATAGCTATTGTTACCTCTCCCAAGGCGGTGGAGTCCCGGCTTAAGCATTTGGAGTTGATAGCAGTTCAAGATTTCCTTGCCCTGCTTATCCTCCTCCTCCGGGAGGCCAGGCTCAAACAGCAGCTATTAGCTTTCGATGAGGCGATGTCTCAGGAGGAGCTTAGCTTTATTTCCAATAAATTGAATGCAGCCTTTAAGGGTTTGACCACGTCCGAGATCCTGGCCAGGGGCATTGAGCTTTCCCCCGCTGAGGAGCAGGTAACGAAGGCCATAGTGCATATAATGGAGGGGGAGGATGTGCAAAGGTATGAGGAACCTTATATCGAAGGACTATGCCATATATTAACCCAGCCGGAGTTTGCCGGCGGTGAGATGATGTTGAGCCTTGTGGAGGTGCTGGAGAGCAAGAGGCTTGTGAGGTCCGTCTTCCCTGAGATGCTCGCTGAGGAGGGCGTCCAGGTGATCATTGGAGCGGAGAATAGGGAGGATGCAATGCGGGAGTGCAGTATGGTGATCACCCGATATGGCATTCCTGGCGAGGTCAGTGGCGCCCTCGGGGTAATGGGTCCCACTCGGATGCAATATGGACGGGCGATCTCTGCGGTGCGCTACATGGGTTCGCTGATGAGCGATCTTGTCGCTGAGCTGCATCGTGGAGAGTTCCCCAGGAGGTCAATATCTTAAAGGGGGTGCTACCGTGGGCAATGAGGAGAAAGACCTTAGCCCTGAGGAGATAGTTCAAAGGGAAGAGGATGTGGTCAGCGAGTTGGAGGATATGGAATCGCTTCAGAAGGCGCTCTCTGAGGAAAAGGCTAAGGCACAGGACTATCTCGCCAATTGGCAAAGGGCCCAGGCAGATTTCATCAACTACAAGAGACGCATCGAGCAGGAGCGAAATGAGACGGCCAAGTTTGCCAATGCGATGCTTATTCTGAACCTGCTCCCCATTCTCGACGACCTGGAACGGGCTCTAGAGAACGTCTCGGCAAAGCTTGCCGGGCTCACCTGGGTGGATGGCATTATGCTTATCTATCGAAAGCTCCAGGCGATTCTGGAGGGGCATGGGGTTACTGAGATCAAGGCTATTGGCGAGCCCTTCGACCCAAATCTTCATGAGGCGGTGCTCTTTGAAGAGGGGGAGGTGGGGAAGGTTATCGAGGAGCTTCAGAAGGGCTATAAGCTACATGACCGGGTGATACGTCCCACCATGGTGAAGGTGGGAAAAAGCAAGGAGGAAAAGGAAGAGAGCCCCGAGGAGGGGCAATGAGCCTTACCGCTAGGGAGGAAAAGCATGGGAAGGGTGATAGGTATCGACTTAGGAACGACAAATAGCTGCGTCGGTGTGATGGAGGCCGGAGAGCCAGTGGTGATCGTCAGTGCCGAAGGGGGAAGGGTGACCCCTTCGGTGGTGGCGGTGAGCAAGGCTGGGGAGCGCCTCACCGGGCAGGTGGCGAAGCGACAGGCGATCACCAATCCAGATAACACCATCTTCAGCATCAAGCGCCTCATGGGGCGAAAATTTAATGACCCTGAGGTGGTGCGCGACAGGAAGATATTGCCCTTTAAGATTACCGAAGCCCCTAATGGCGATGTTAAGGTAGTTATGGGTGATAGAGAGTATAGCGCCGCAGAGATCTCGGCGATGATATTGCAGAAGATGAAGATGGACGCCGAGGCCTACCTTGGCGAGAAGGTCACCGAGGCGGTAATCACCGTGCCCGCCTATTTCAACGATAGCCAGCGACAGGCAACTAAAGACGCCGGAAAGATCGCGGGGCTTGAGGTTTTGAGGATCGTCAACGAGCCCACCGCCGCCTCCCTGGCCTATGGCCTGGACAAGAAGAAGGATCAGACCATCGCCGTCTACGACCTTGGCGGGGGTACCTTCGATATCTCCATCATGGAGCTTGGCGGGGGCACCTTTCATGTGAAATCCACCAACGGTGATACCCACCTTGGCGGAGATGACTTCGACCAGCAGGTGATCGATTGGCTTTGTGATGAGTTCAGGAGGGACCAGGGGATCGACCTTCGTCAGGATCGCATGGCGCTACAAAGGCTCAAGGAGGCTGCGGAGAAGGCCAAGTGCGAGCTGTCCACGGTAATGCAGACGGAGATAACCCTCCCCTTTATCACCGCCGACGCCTCAGGCCCCAAGCACCTCAATATCACCCTCACCAGGGCTAAGCTGGAGCAGCTAGTGATGGACCTTGTGGAAAAGACCATCGGTCCCTGTCAGCAGG
>JAUXBC010000047.1 GCA_030619615.1 Dehalococcoidia bacterium | reverse complement strand
TTTCCCTTTCTTCGCCCTGTTCCCGGTTACTGAAAACGAAGCAGATCTCGGCCTTTATCTCGCCCTTGTTTATGCTGCGCCATACCGCTTGCAGAAGTTGCCGGGCCGCCTTATCTCTCCCTGTGGAAAACCAGCCAATGTACATTGCTTTTTTCGCCTATTTTAGCTTTCTTTATAGAATAGCATACAATAAAGTCCATTCTCAAGCTTTCGGTCTATCGCCCTCTCATCTGCTTACTTAGCCTGACCCAGCTGCTCCAGAGGTGAACCCAGGGGATGGCTCTTTTTCCAACGACCTTTCCTTTTGCCAGGGCAAGGCAAAACTCTTCCTTATGATTGAACTCTGGTATCTCCACATAGGCGTTGCCGATCTCGGCGGCGATATGGGCGTCGCTTCCTGCGCTGGCGAGGAGCCCATGATTTTGGGCGAAGAGAAGAGCCTTGGCACAATGGCGGCTCAGGGGAACGCGCGAATTAAACACTTCAACAATGTCGATATAAGGGAGCAGGGTCTCTAGATGTTGGCGACGCATGCTGGAGAGGCGCAGGCGATCGAAGGGGTGAGGGATGCACACCAGCCCTCCTTGCTCCTTGATGCGGCGTACCGTCTCCTCAGCGGGGAGTCGGCCGGGAATCCCCTCGCTGAGGAAGTAACCGATGACCTCCCCGGAGAGGGTTTGAATCTCCTCGCCAACAATCACGGTAAAGGGGGCCATCCTTTTCAACTCGAGGGCGCCAGCGATGGTATTGTGATCGGTCACTGCGACGCAGTTGATGCCAACTTCAAGGCAACGAGCGATAACATTCTCTAGCGGTGTGGCGCAGTCCGATGAGTAAGCGGTGTGGATGTGGAGGTCAGCTTTTAGCAAGGGGATTCACCCTTGTTTTCTAGCGCTTCTTCAAAGGCGGTTTGAAGCTGGCTGATCTTCAGCTCGGCAGTATCCAGCCGCTCACTGCATATCTTGGCAAGGTGCATCCCCTCCTCGAAGAGGGAGAGCGCCTCCTCCAGAGTCAGCCCTCCCGCCTCCAGGGTCTGAACTATCTTCTCCAGTCGGTTTAGCGCTTCTTCGAAGGAAAGTTGCTCATCCATGCCTGTAGCCCCTTCCTTAAATCGGTGACCTTGCCTTTGAACTGGCCATCGCTCACCCGAACAGCGATGGCATCGCCGCGCTGGACTTGGGCTATTCGGGAGACGACCTCCCTGGTGGTGGAATGCTGCACTTGGGCATAACCGCGACTTAGTGTGGCTATAGGACTTAGGGTGCTGAGCTGCATTTGTTGGCTGCGGAGTTTCTCCCTGTTAATGGCGAGAAAACTGCCCAGGCGCATCGATGCTAGTTTGGTGAGTTCCTCAATGCGCTGCCGATACCGATCGACATCTGGAGAGAGGGATTTGAGTCGGCCCGCCGTGTAATCTACCCCGCTACGACGCTGAGAGATTTCGGCCAAGAGGGTGGCCAGCAGCGACCTTCGATGGGACTGGATGCGGCTTTCCAGTTCGGAGCGATGGGGCACCGCCAGTTCTGCCGCTGCCGATGGCGTGGGGGCGCGCAGGTCGGCAACGAAATCGGCGATGGTAAAATCGGTGTCATGTCCCACTCCACTGATCACCGGCGCTTTACTGGAAAAGATGGCGCGGGCCACCCTTTCCTCGTTGAAGGCCCAAAGCTCCTCAAGGGAGCCACCACCGCGAGCCAGGATAACAAGGTCGATGCCCTCGGTCTCATTTAGGGCCTCGAAGGCTTGAACAATTCCCTCTGAGGCGCCATCTCCCTGCACCGGGGTTAGCGAGAGCACCAGCTCCACTAGGGGATAGCGCCTGGAGATTATATTGGCGATGTCGGAAAAGACGGCACCGGTTGGCGAGGTGACTACCCCGATGCGCCTGGGAAAAGGGGGAAGCCCCCTTTTGCGAGCGACATCGAAGAGCCCCTCCTCCTCCAATTTCGCCTTGAGGCGCTCAAACTCGAGGTGGAGAATGCCTATCCCTTCAGGTTGCACCAGGTCAACATAGAACTGAAGGGTGCCAGCCACTTCATAGATGGAGATGCGACCATGTGCCACCACAGCTACGCCGCTTTCTAAGGGGAGGGCGAGCCTCCCTCGGCGAAAGAGCACACACCTTAACTGGCTCGCCTCATCCTTGAGGGTGAAGTAGAGATGCCCCGCCGCTGACTCCGATAGATTGGAGACCTCGCCGCTGATCCAGAGGTCGGCAAGCAGGCTATCGGTTTCCAAGAGCTCCCTGAGGTAGCCTGTTACCTCCGCTACGGAATAGATCTTCATTGCGAGCTAACCCTCTCCAGATACGCCCCGGTGCGGGTATCAACGCGCACGATATCACCGTTATTTACGAAAAGGGGAACCTGAATAGTGATGCCTGTCTCCAGCTTGGCTGGCTTGTTCCCCGCTGTTGCTGTATCTCCTTTATAGGCGGGACCGGTTTCAACAACCTCAAGCTCCACAGAGTTGGGTAGCTCCACACTGATGGGCTCATCCTTATAGGTAAGTATCTCCAGGGACATGCCTTCCTTGAGGTAGTCGAGGGCATCGCCTAGCTGCTCAGGATTGAGTGCGGTCTGCTCAAAGCTCTCCGAATCCATAAAGTAGTATAGATCGCCGTCGGCATAGAGGAACTGCACGGCTCGGCGGTCGAGGCGCGCTCGGGAGAACTTCTCCCCTGCCTGAAAGGTGCGCTCAACGGTGTGCCCGGCTCGAATATCGCGGAGCTTGAGCCTAACCTGGGCGCTGCCTCGCCCCATCTTGATATGCTGCCAGTCGAGGATTTGGTAAAGCACCCCATCAAGTTCAATGGTGATCCCCTTCTTGAGCTCGCTGGTGCTGATCATTTTTCACCCTCTTTCGAACTAATCCTAGATTCACGTGTAAGGCTTTATAGCTATCGCTGCCTTGTTCGGCACGTCAATCTATCTTCTTTGCCTTGGAGAGCACCCTGGCCCTCCCACTCTCTATCACCACCATATCCTCGACCCTGACCCCACCCCATCCTTTGATATATATGCCGGGCTCGATGGTGAAGACCATGCCATCGGCAAGGGTGGTTGAGGAGCCTCTTCCCAGCCTCGGCTGCTCATGGGGGGCAAGCCCCACTCCGTGCCCCAGCCCATGCCCAAAGGCCTCCCCATAGCCTCCCTGCTCGATAACCGTCCTGGCAAGGGCATCAGCCTCCTCCCCGCTCATCCTTGCCTCGATGGTGGCGATGGCGGTAAGCTGGGCGCCAAGAACAAGGTCATATATCTTGCCAAAGGTTTTGTCCTCATTGCCAAGGCAGAAGGTTCTGCTGAGATCGCTGCAATAACCTTGAAACCGAGCCCCGATATCGATGACCACGGGCTCACCGGGGAGAAGGACGCGGTCGGATGGCCTGGCATGGGGGAGGGTGGAATTCGGTCCCGAGGCAACGATAAGGTCGAAGGGGACGGTTTCGCTGCCCCTTTCTCGAAGTAACTTCTCCAGCTCCCATGCCACCTCTTTCTCCTTCATCCCCGGATGAATCATCGGGGCGACCTCCTCGAAGGCGGCATCAGCAAGCTCTACGGCCCTCGTGATAAGCTCCAGCTCCTCCTCATCCTTTATGGCGCGAAGGGACTCTACGATTTCCTCGGTGGGCACCAGCTCTTTTTCGCCCGCTGTAGCTACTAGCTGTCGATAGGTAGAAAAAGAAAGGTCGTTCGCTTCAAAGCCTATTCTTTTCGCCCCAAGCGAGGATGCCAAATCAGGAAACCAGTTTGGCAGCTCCCCTTCTATTTGGGCGATGTCAAAATCCGCTGCCTGGCTTTGCGCCTGCTCGACATAGCGAAAATCGGTGGCCAGGATGGCGCTTTTCTGCGATATAAGGAGAAAGCCCGCTGAACCGGTGAAGCCGGAAAGGTAGCGTCGATTCTCCCCCTGCGAGATGAGGATGGCCTCAAGCTCGCTTTCCACCAGCCTCTGGCGCAGCTTCTCCAGGCGATGGCTCATAGGCTTGCCTTTCCCAATTCAGCAATCAGGATCTCCAATGCGGCGATGTATCCCCTCCAGCCAAGCCCGCTTATCTGGCCCCTGGCGATGGGGGCAATCACCGATCTTTGGCGCCACTCCTCACGAGCGTAGATATTGGAGAGGTGAACCTCGATCAGGGGAAGGGCACTATCGGCAAGGGCATCTCTGAGGGAGAGGCCGTAATGGGTGAGCGCCCCTGGATTGATGATGATAGCATCTGCTTGCGGCGCTTCAGCTTGGATAAAGTCGATGAGCGCCCCCTCGCTGTTGGACTGGAGGGTCAAAACCTCAACACCCAATTCCTCAGCCCGCTTCTTGATCAGGGAGTCGATCTCAGCGAGGGTCTTATCCCCGTAGATCGCCCTTTCCCTCTGGCCCAGCATATTCAGATTCGGCCCGTGAATCACCAAGATTTTCATGATTCTGGTTCTCCTTTTTTCTTGCCCTGGGATGGGCTGATAGATAAACCTTTCGTGCCTGAGTCTGGGTGACGTGGGTATAGACCTGGGTGGATGAAAGATTGGCATGACCGAGGAGCTCCTGAACCACGCGCAGGTCGGCACCACCGTCCAGGAGATGGGTGGCAAAGCTGTGGCGCAGCATGTGGGGGTGAACCCCCTTGTCCAGCCCCGCCTTAAGGGCATAGCGCTTGATTGCCATCTGGACGGCGCGCTCGGAAAGCCTCTTTCCGTATCGATTGACAAAGAGGGCTTCGGTGCTTGCCTTGCCAAGGAGCTCCCTTCGACCCTGTTGAAGGTAGAGGCCGAGGGCTGCCGCTGCCGGCTTGCCCATGAGCACCATTCGCTCCTTGGAGCCCTTGCCCCAGACGCGAATATCCCTGTCTTCAAGATTGATATTAGCCACATCGAGTCCCACCATTTCACTTAGCCTTAACCCGGCAGCGTAGAGGAGCTCAAGCATCGCCTTATCTCGCTGCCCCTGGGGGGTTGTGGTATCCGGCCTCTCCAGGAGCAGGTTGACCTCATCGCTGGAGAGAAAGGAGGGAAGATGCCTCTCCAGTTTGGGGGAGGAGACGGTGAGCAACGGGTTTGAGGATACGATGTTCTCCCGCATCAGATAGCGATAGAAGGAGCGCAGGGCACTCATTTTGCCGGCAACGCTTACCTTTTCAAATCCCCGCTCCAGAAGGGAGGCGATATAGCGGCGCAGCAAGAAGCGGTCCACCTCATCAAGGGTTGACACCCTCTCTTTTTGGAGGAAGTCCAGGAAGTGGCGCAGGTCGTGGTTATAGTTTCGCACCGTGTAGGGTGAGGCGTGTCGCTCCACCCTGAGGTAGTTGATATAATTATGAAGCAAGCTTTCTCTGCTTTCCTTACTTTGAAGGAAGGGGATCATACCTTGAGAGCCTCTCTCTCTAGCTTCTCCAGGCTGCCGCTGAATTCGCATTTCAGGCATCTCGCCATCTTCTTACCTCGCATTGCCATAAGACCGCCGCACTCAGGGCAGGGCTGGGGAATGGGCTTATCGCTGGTGGCGAAGTTGCAATCTGGGTATTGGGCGCAGCCGTAGAAGGTGCGCTTTCTTTTGCTCTTCCTTTCCACCAGGTCGCCGCCGCATTGGGGACATTTGACGCCGATTTTGATCAAGAAAGGCCTCGTATTTTTGCAATCGGGGTAGCCTGAGCAGGCGAGAAACCTGCCGTAGCGCCCCAGCTTGATCACCATCGGTCTGCCGCAGAGTGAGCAAACCTCCTCTGTGGGCTCGCCAACCACCTTGACTTTCTTCATTTCTTGTTTCGCCCTGTGGAGGGTCTTTTCAAAGGGGTCGTAGAAATCCTGAAGGAAGGGGACCCACTGGCGCTCCCCACGAGCGATCTGATCCAGCCCCTCCTCCATCTGGGCGGTGAACCCCAAATCGACAATATCGGGGAAATGCTCGGTGATGAGGTCGCTCACCAAGAAGCCGAGCTCCAGGGGGTGAAATCGCCCATCACCCCTTTCCACATAGCCCCTCGCTTGAATTGTAGACAGGATGGGGGCGTAGGTGCTGGGACGCCCAATCCCCCTCTCCTCCAGCGCCTTGACCAGGGTTGCTTCCGTGTAACGAGGCGGGGGCTGGGTGAAATGCTGCTCAGGGAAGAGGCCCAAAAGCTCCAGGGGCTCCCCCTTCACCAGATCGGGGAGGGGACGCTTCCCCTCCTCATCTTGAGCATCATCTTTGCCCTCGTTATAGATGATGGTGAAGCCGGGGAACTTGATGATGGAGCTGGTAGCTCTAAGAAGATAGGCCTT
>JAUXBC010000055.1 GCA_030619615.1 Dehalococcoidia bacterium | reverse complement strand
CCTCACTATACCTCGATGGGCACAATGTACCTCCGTGAGACCTCGCAGCGGCTAGCCCAAACGGCCACCGAGATCATGGGGTTGTACAGCCCCTTAAAGATAGGCTCCAAGCGGGCCTACCTCGGTGGTAGTGCTGAATCCTGGTATCGGGCGGCGCCCGCTTACACCCTCGCCGGGGGCACCTCGGAGATCCAGAGGAACATCATCGCCATAAGGGGACTGGGTCTGCCCACATAATACAAGGAGGTAGTTATGGACCTCGATTTCTCGGAAGAACAGGTGATGTTTAGAACGATGGCCCGCGATTTCATGGTCAAGGAGTGCCCCAGCACCCTGGTCAGGGAGCTGGAGGAGAGCGAGGAGGGCTATTCCCCCCAGCTATGGCGCAGGATCGCCGACCTGGGGTGGCTGGGGTTGACCTTCCCTGAGGAATATGGCGGGGCTGGGGGCGATTTCCTGGACCTGGCGATCCTCTACGATGAAATGGGTAGGGCGATATTCCCCAGCCCTCACCTGGCGACGGTGGCTCTTGGCGGTCATACCATCCTTGAGTGCGGCACCGAGGAGCAGAAGCAGGAGCTCCTGCCAAAGATAGCGAGGGGCGAATTGCTCCTTTCCTTGGCGCTCACCGAGCCCAGCGCTAGGTATGAGCCAATAGCAATCGCCACAAAGGCAAGCGCCCAGGGGGAGGAATATGTAATTAATGGCTCCAAGCTCTTCGTTCCCAACGCCAATATAGCCGATTATCTGGTTTGTGTGGCGAGGACCGGAGATGGGGCGACGCCTGAAGAGGGGATCACCCTATTCTTGGTGGATGCCCACACCCCAGGCATCGCCTGCACCCCTCTCAAGACGATCAGCGAAATCGGCCATGACAAGCAGTGTGAGGTGACTTTTAAGGATGTGAGGGTGCCCAGGAAGAATATCCTGGGCAAGCTAAACCAGGGCTGGGCTCCTTTGGCTAAGATCATAAACCAGGCCACAGTGGCGCTATGCGCCGAGATGGTGGGCGGTGCCCAGGCGGTGCTGGAGATGTCTGTGGAGTACTCCAAGGAGAGGGTAGCCTTCGGGCGCCCCATCGGCAGCTTTCAAAGCCTTCAGCATAAGATGGCCAACATGTTGATCGAGGTCGATGGCGCCTGGCTCCTCACCTACCAGGCGGCATGGATGATCAGCGAGGGGACCCCTTGCGCCAAGCAGGTGGCAATGGCTAAGGCTTGGACCTCAAACGCCTATCGGCGGGTTACCGCCGATGCCATCCAGATCCACGGTGCCTATGGCTTTTGCAGCGAGGTGGATACCACCCTTTACTACAGGAGGGCAAAGGCAGTGGAGTTCGCCCTTGGCGATCCCCGATTCCAGCGAAGGATCGTGGCCCGAGAGATGGGGCTCTAGCTAAGGGGAAAGTTCATCATGAACCCCACAAAATATATCGGGGCTTCGAAAGCCAAAGAGGGCTTTTAGGAGGGGGCGTGAAGGCTTATCTGGACATTGAGACCTCCTTTTGGGGCGAGATCACCATTATCGGGGTGTATCGCGCCGACCATCGGTTTATTCAGCTGGTGGGTGAGGAGGTAACCAAATCCAACCTCATGAAAATCCTGGAGGGGGTGGAGACCCTCTATACCTACAATGGAAGTCGCTTCGATCTGCCCGTTATCGAAAGAGAGCTTAGGGTTGACCTCACCACGCACCTCCACTCCCACGACCTGATGTACGACTGCTGGCAGCAAAACCTCTTCGGTGGGCTGAAGAGGGTGGAGGAACAGCTAGGCATCCCCCGATTGAGCAAAGGGATCGATGGCCTTGAGGCGATGTACCTCTGGGACAGGTATAAAAGGTGGCAAGACGAGGAGGCGCTTAAGACCCTATTGCTTTATAATAAGGAGGACGTGCTCAACCTGCCCATCCTGGAGAGCCGCCTCTTTTCGACCTAAAAAGAGGCCGCTTCCTGAGTGACCTCTTCTGCTCAAAAAACGGCCTAACGGGCGAAAAAGCGAAATCACCACTGCACGAACATGGGCATGACCACGTGCACGTAGTTATCGACGCCCACGGGGCGGATCACCCCAGGGCTTGAGGGGCTGCTGATCTCAAGGACTACCCTATCCTGGCGAAGAACGCCCAAAACATCGGAGAGATACTTGCTGTTGAAGGCGATCCTCGCCTCCTCCCCCTCCACAGTGGCATCGACCTCGCCAACATTGTCCCCCACCTCCTCAGCGCGAGCGGAGAGCACGATCCTGCCCGGGGCTAGCTCCTCACCGGGCACTATTAACAGGCGCACAATGGCGCTTCCCTCGCGGGCGAAGATTGCGGCTGTTCTCGTTGCCTTGGCGAACTCGGAGAGACTTATCTCAGCGCGGGTAACATAGCTTTGGGGGATGAGCTGGGTATAATTGGGGAAGGCTCCCTGGATCAACTGAGAGACCATCTCCACATCCTTGAGGCGAAAGAGCACCTGGCTTCTTTGTGGGTTGATGGTTACCTCGATAGGCTCCACCTCATCGGTAAGAAGGCGGTGGAGCTCAGAAAGAGCACGAGCCGGGATGATCACCTCGGCCCTCTCTGCTACCGGTGCGGCCAGGGGTGCTTTGTGCACGGCAAGCCTGAAGCCATCGGCGGCAGCCAGGGTGAGCCTATCGCCATCGAACTCGCTGTGAACCCCGGTGAGCACCGGCCTCGTCTCCTCCGTGGCAGCGGCAAAAGCCACCTGGGTGATCGCCAGACGGAGGGCCTCAGCATCGATCTTCGTGGTTATCCCCTCACCTATGGAAGGGATGGGGGGGAACTCCTCGGCCTCCACTCCATTGATGCGCCCCTCAAAGCGAGCACACTTGAGCTCAAGGGTGCGGGTGCGTGGCGAAAGGGTCATATCGACCCTCTCGTTGGGCAAAGAGTTGACGAAGTCGGTGAGCAGTCGAGCGGGGATGGTGATGGCACCCTCCTCCTCCACCTTGGCGCCCAGCCAGCAACTGATGGCGATCTCCAGGTTGGTGGCGGCCAGCTTAAGTCGCCCCTCGTCCGTAGCCAGAAGAATGTTATTGGTGATGGGCAAGGTGGTCCTGGTGGCCACCGCCCGGCCAACAATGCCTAAACCTTTACTCAGATTCTCTTGAAGACATGATAACTTCATAGCTCACCCCCAAGGATGTTGCCAGTAGTATACACTAATCCACGGTTTAGCTCAAGAGCCCTCATTTCAGCACAATATTTACCAGTCGCCGCGGCACATAGATTATCCCGGCGCTCTCGCCTTCCTCCAGATAGCGCTTTATGCGCTCCCGGCCTAGCGCCAGCTCACGGGCCTCCTCCTCGGTGATGGAGACAGGCACCCTAACCCTATCCCTGAGCCTGCCATTGACCTGAATCACCAGGGTGAACTCCTCCTCGGCGGCGAGTTCCTGATCCCAGGTGGGGAAGAGCTGGTTGTGGATGCTATAGGGGTGACCGGTTCTGGTCCAGAGTTCCTCCGCCAGATGTGGGGCTGTGGGAGCAAGGAGCACGAGGAGGCTATCGATGGCCTCCTGCCAAGCGGCACGTTCCATAAGATTTCCCTCCCGCACCTTGCTCAGATAATTGGTGAACTCCATCAAGGCGGCGATCATGGTGTTGAACCTGAACCTCTCCAGGTCCTCGGTCACCCTCTTAATGGTCTTATGGGTAAAATGCCTCAGTTCCTTTTTCGCTCTATTCGCATCTCCTTCAGCGAGCTCAGCGATGGCTTTCGAGAACTCAGCATTATAGCTATCCAGGACAAGATGCCACACTCGATGGAGCCAGCGCGCTATCCCCTTGATGCCCCTGTCGTCCCACTCTCCCCCCTGATCCCAGGGTCCGATAAACATGAGATAGGCACGCACGGCGTCAGCACCCAAGTCAGCCACATACTCATCGGGGGTGATCACCCTACCCCTCGACTTGCTCATCTTCTGCCTTTCAATGACAATAACCCCCTGGTTAAAAAGTCTAGCGAAGGGCTCGTCGAAATCCACCAGGCCCAGGTCACGAAGCGCCTTGACGAAAAAGCGGGCGTAGAGGAGATGCATGGTGGCGTGCTCTGCGCCGCCGGTGTATTGGTCAACGGGGAGCCAGTATCTCATCCTCCCGACATCGAAAGGAGCCCCATCATGGTCCGGGCTTGTGTAGCGCAGGAAATACCAAGAGGAGCAAATGAAGGTATCCATGGTATCGGTTTCCCGCTGCGCCGGGGCACCGCACTTAGGGCAAGAGGTTTTCACAAAGGACTCGCAGTATTTCAGGGGGGATTCCCCCGTAGGTCTGAACTCGGCATCCTCGGGGAGGAGCACCGGCAGATCCTCCTCAGTCACCGGAACCAGCCCGCACTTATCGCAATAAACGATGGGGATGGGGGCTCCCCAGTAGCGTTGCCTTGAAATGAGCCAGTCGCGAAGCCGATATGTCGTCTTCCGCTCCCCGTAGCCTCTGGCCTCGATGAAGTCGGCGATGGCCTCCATCCCCTGCTCGCTGGGCAGGTCATCGAATTGCGCCGAATTGACCATGGTTCCCGGCTCGACATAGGCCTCCTCTAAATCCTCGCCAGACCATCCCTGAGGGGCGATGACCACCTTTATAGGCAGACCAAATATCTTGGCGAACTCGAAATCCCGCGTGTCATGGGCGGGGACCGCCATCACCGCCCCCGTGCCATAGGTCATCAGCACATAGTCGGCGATCCAAATCGGCACCCGCTCCCCACTCAGCTTGTTTATCGCATAGGAGCCTATGAAAACGCCGCCCTTCTCCCTCCCCGTAGATACCCGCTCGATCTCAGATTGGCGCCGCGCCCACTCTACGTAGCGCTCCACCTCCCCCCTGCGCTCCGGTGTGGTGAGCTTAGCGACCAGGGGGTGCTCCGGGGCAAGAACAACAAAGGTGACGCCAAAGATGGTGTCAGCGCGGGTGGTGAAAACGCGAATCTCCCCTCCCTCGATGCCAAAGGCAACCTCCACCCCCTCGCTCTTGCCGATCCAGTTCCTTTGCATCGCCTTTATTCGCTCAGGCCACTCAATGTGGCTGTGGTCGAGGAGCTCCTCGGCGTAGTTGGTGATTTTGAAGAACCATTGCTCCAGATCCCTCTT
>JAUXBC010000020.1 GCA_030619615.1 Dehalococcoidia bacterium | reverse complement strand
GCTTTTTCATCTCCAAACCTGCGGAGAAACCTCTTAGGCTGCCATCCCTGGCCAGCACCCGATGACAGGGGACTACAATGGGGAAGGGGTTTCTCGCCAGAGCTTGCCCTACAGCGCGGAAAGCCCTCGGCCTTCCTATCTGCTGGGCGATCCAGCCATAGCTTTTGGTCTCACTATAGGGGATAAGGCGCGTCGCTTGCCACACAGCGCTTCTAAAGGGGGTGGCGCCGGCTAGGTCCAGCTCATCGGCAAAGGAGATGGGCTCGCCCTTAAAATAGCGCCTCAAACGATGGGGCAGGTCGCCAAAAGGGGCGGGGTCGGCGATCACCCCAGCTAAGCCTATCATCAGGAGATGGAGCACCGCCTCTGGGGAGGATTGGGGCAAAACAATGCGGTGCAGCCCCGCTGAAGAGCCAACCAACCCCATCCAACCAAGCTCGGTTTCAAAAAGGGTACAGCATACCCGCATGCTGTTTAGAGTAGCAAACCCGGTTTCCTTTGTCCAGTCAGGTCACCACAATCAAGCGGGAGGGTGGTTACCCTTCGCTGAGAAAACTGGCACCCCTTCCCAGGCCTCTTCCAGCGCTCTGAGCTTTGCCTCCACCTCCTCCTCCCTCTTCTTCATCACGGGAATAGATTCCGTCAGTTTGTGGTAATACCCTTTTACCCTGTCGACGTCGCTAAGCTGAGATAGTATCAGAGTTATGTTGACCTCTCCTCTTTCTCTAGGATAGTCACCGCTTCTGATCGTGGCATCCGGTGCTAGCTCTTTCAAATAGTCTCCGATCTCTTTAATCGTGTCCATATTCATTTCCTTGCCCGGAGCCGACAGCAGGTACAGAGCGCTTCCCGCATCTTGTGGCCTACAATCGAGCGAAAGCTCGCTCAGTGCCTCGTCCATTGCCTGTAGCCCTTTGTGCGTCTCTGTGCCCTTCTTTCTGAAGTCCCGCTTCCTTTCCAAGGGAACTTTAAAGAGTGATAAACCAGATGTGCCAAAGCCTATCGCCGTCCATCCTCCCAGCGTCTGTATTATGTCGCCGGCGTCGACCACCCTTGCTCCAATATACTTCCTTTTTTTCTCCTCCCCAGCACAAAACAGGTTGAAGAAGGGAGACACTATTTGCTTGTTGATTTCCTCCATATTATGTCTGAGGCTTGAATCCTTTCGTAGGTACCTTTGGTTGTCGGCAAGAAATACCGCGTCGGCAACGGAATATACAGACTTGAGGCAGGTAGCTGTGTTGTAAACGGATCTCAGCTCGGCATTTTCCTCATGTTCAAAGGGTAGGACAACCAGGGCATAAACCGGTTTGTCTCTGTACCTTTCCTTTATGATCTCTACCACTATGGGCAAACTTCCAGAGCCCGTGCCGCCTGCCGCTCCACCAACTATTAGAAAGGCATCCGTCTCGTAGAATCTCTGGGTAACCCTTATGGCATCGACGATCTTGTCTGCACCCTCCGTTGCTATCTGGGCACCAAGCTCGTTTATCTTGCCCACGCCATGACCTGCGGTCTTTCGCCCTCCCAAAAGGATCCTGTGCTGGTAGTCGGTACTTATGGTTCTCAGTCCTGTGAGGTCAGCTTCGTCCGTATTCACGGCGTAAGCGCCGGTAATAATCAGCACCCGGCGCTCCGATACTGCCCTTTTGTTCATTCTGGCAAATTCATCGGCGATTCTTCCACCGCACTGTCCCAACCCTACAACAACGAGTTTCATCTTCTGCCTCCTTTTCTAGCCCCTTCCTTTGTGGCACTCAGCGAGCTAAAAAATCGAGGCCGCGGGAAGGGTAATCTTATATTATTTTGTGAAAAATTGTCTAATTTTAACAGATTTTCCCCAGTCTGTCAAGCCCCCCATGCCAGGTGCACCAAATAAGAAAGATGACCCCGGCCAAGGCAATAACCTTTGCCTGGGCTTGACGCCTTTTTGGAGCGAGGCTAGAATGGCGCTATGCCGATAAGAGATCCTTGTAGGGCAGGCCAGGGCACACCTTCACTTGGTTTTTGAGCGGAGCCCGGGGAGTGTGGTCTGGCCTTTCAAAAGCTATCAAGTTGCATTCTAGAATTTCCACCCCCGTGGCGCTATACCCAGAGGGCTCAAGTTGTAAGGACGGTTTGGTCAACTTTTTAGACCTAAAAGGGTCTCTTAGTTCACTTTGAAATTGTTTGCTAAAAAAAGAGACGCAATACGGTCTCAAAAGACTGCAGAGATCTGGGCCAAATCTGTGCTCAACAAGTCCGGGATAGAGGGGGTGGACTATGTCGTCAACCCCTATGTCGGTTGCGCCCATCGCTGCGCCTATTGCTACGCCAGCTTCATGAAGAGGTTCTCCGGCCACCGCGAGCCATGGGGTTGGTTCGTGGACGTCAAGGTGAACGCCCCCGAGGTGCTGGCACGCCAGCTTAAGAGGGCTGCCCCGGCCTCGGTGCTACTCTCCAGCGTGACCGATCCCTACCAACCCTTGGAGAGGAAATACCAGCTCACCCGTCGCTGCCTTGAGGAGCTGGCTAAGCATCAAGAGCTAGAGGTATCTATCCTAACCAAGTCCGACCTCGCCCTCAGAGATATCGACCTCTTCAAGAGGATAGGGAATTGCTCCGTAGGTTTCACCATCACCAGTGCCAGGGATGAGGTCGCCCGCATCTTTGAGCCCGTCGCTCCACCGCCCTCTCGTCGCCTTGCCGCCTTGAGGAAGTTAGCCCAAGAAGGGATCGAGACGCTGGCCTTCTTCGGGCCCATACTCCCCTACTTCTCCGATAATGACGATGCCGTTGAGGAGCTATTCCAAAGGTTCGCCGAGGCCAAAGTAGGGAGGGTTATCGCCGACAGAATGAACTTCTATCCCTCGGTTAAGGCCCGGGTGTTTAGCCTTTTGCGAGGGAGATGCCCCCAAGCCATCGATAGCATCCGTGAAGCGCTATACTATGAAGGTGCCTATTCCCAGGAGCTAAGGGTTAAGGTCTGGCACTGGGCAGCCAGGTTTGACCTGCCCTGCGAGGTGATCTTCTAATCCCCCCACTCATTCCTTCTCAGCCAGTATCAGCTGGTGGCCCTCGATATGATGAATCTTCACCCTGCAGAAGCCGCTCTGGGTGAGCCATTGGCTATACTCCGCCTCTGTCCAGGTGCCGCCGGACTGGGTGCTCACCAGCATGTTCACGCCAAAGGTGGCTGCTATGGGGCTATGACCACGCACGAAATCGAGGATAGCGAGAAGACCTTTGATGCTGAGGATAGGCCTCAGTCGGCTGAAGAGGGCGCGGTTCTCCTCCGGCCCGTAGATATGGCAGACGTTTCCCAAAAAGGCGATGTCGAAGGGCCCTGAGGGGAGCGATTCAAGGAAGTTGCCTGCCACCAGCGTTATGCCCTCTTCCCCTTTCAGGTAGTCAGCCGCTATTTCGATGGCCTCCGGGACGTCAAAGAGGGTGACGCTGAGCCCGCTGCGGGCAAATTCCTTAGCGTATACGCCTTGGCCTCCCCCCAGATCGAGAAGGCTCTTGGCGGAGGGGGCGCGCCCGAGGCACTCCTCCACCACCTTTGGCGCTATCCTTCCCGCCCCCTTGCCCAAGGCGCGCACAAGATGCCCCAGCGCCTCTGGAGGCCGCCACCGCTCCTTGGGCTGCCCCTCCTTCAATACCTGGGGGAGACTGAGCCACCGCCCCATTTGTTGATAGGAGTGCATCACCGAATCGGCCACATAAGAGGGGCTGGAGGGGCGGATGAAAAAATCCTTGGACTGAGCGGTCAACCTGTAAGCGCTGCCTCTCTTGGCAAGGTAGCCTGCCTCAGCCAGGGCTTCGGCCACTGTCCATACCGCTCGCCGATCAAGACCCAGCCTTGATGCTATGCCCGTGGCGGAGAGTGCCCTATTACCCAGGGCAGCGAAGATGCCCACCTCAAGGGCGCTCCCCACCAGCAGCAACTCTCGAGCACCTTGCAATGCTTCTTGAGGATCCTTGAGCATAGGGTTTCCTTACCTCTCCACCACAGCTTCGATGAATTATATCACGGGGAGGCAAAAGCTGCATAAGGAGCATCAAGCGAAGGTTGAAGGGATAAGCGAGCCTTTTTATATTTGAACAACCCTGACCTGCCCATCGACCGCCTCTACATAGGTCCCCTGGCAGCCTATGGAGCCGCCGTCCACCACCCAGGGAATGCCCCTAGGCTCGTTGATGTCCCTGTGCGCCCTGTGGCAGTGGCCGATCACTCCTCCGGCAATACCCTCCTTCTCCTGGTAGAGGTATGCCTGGTCAAGGACCCTGGCGCAGTGAAGGTTGTAGTCTCTGAGCCTCCCCCTCATCAGCCGCTGCGCCGGGGTCGGCCTCAACATCACCTTCAGCAAGAAGGGGAGATGGGGATAGAACCAGCCGAGTAGCCGGTCAAAGATCCCCTGCACCTGATCATGCTGGTGGCCGTGCCGGTAGAAAACCCCGTCGAGGGTCACCCACTCCCCAACCTCAGCCCTAGGGTAAAGCCTGCTGTACATCTCGATGCTGGGGTCATGGTTGCCGACAAGGACCTTGAGCCGGGAGCCCAAAACCTCCGATAAGCGGCGGGTGTGCTCATGGGCCGACTTAGATGGCTCCTGGTTGAGGATCTCCTCCAAGCGCCGGCACATCGGGTCATCCCAGTCCCCGGCCAGAACTACAGCATCGGGTCTTCTACGCTCGGCCAGGTCTAGGAATGCATGTATCCAGTCATAGCGGGGCTCCCTGGTGAAGCGGGAGTTGATCTGGCCAATATGGGCATCGCTGGCTTCAAGAACGAGCATGGTCATTAAGTGTAGAACTTCTGTTCGTATCCCGTCAATGGAATTTTGTCACACCTTAACCAGGCTCATTTCGTGATACAATATGGGCTAAGCAATGCCTAGTCGATTCCTGGCATTTTCGTAAAGTATCTTCCCCTTTGACTCCATCTCTTTGCCTGAGGATGAGAGAAGTTGGGGCATCTAGAAAGGAGGCTGATGAAAAATCCCGCTTCCCAATAAGCTCATACTCAGTGCTAAAAGGCGCCTTTTTCATACCTTTGAGGAGGGCGCCGACATCTAGCCATTCAGGGGGTTCGCTGCTACAATTGTAACAAGGAGGGAGAACGATGACCGAGGTGCTGAAAAGAGAGGTTTACTACTTCGACGAGCCTGGGATGCAAAATACACAATACGTAGTTGAGGCGGTGGTCAAAAGGTTGGAGGCCGGTGGCATCGAGAACATCGTCGTCGCCAGCACATCGGGGGAGACCGCCGTCAAGTTCGCTCGTTCCTTAGAGGGCAAGGGCAGGATGATCTGCGTTTCGGAGGCACCCTACAGGCGGGAATGGGGGGAGGAGTGGCCCTGCCTTAGGCCGGAGCATAAGGAAGAGCTGGAGAAACTCGGAGTTACAGTTATGGACAGGGTGCCCTATGTGTTTCATAGCTCCGTGTTAGAGGCTGCCTCTTGGAATGCTACCTTCCCCGAGAGGCTGGTCAAGGAAACATTGTACTGCTTTGGGCAGGGCATGAAGGTAGCAGTAGAGGTCGTACTGATAGCTACTTCCTGCGGCTACCTTTCTCCTTGCGAGGAGGTTATCGGCGTGGCAGGATCGGGTGAGGGGGCTGATACAGCTATTGTGCTTCGCGCCACATATCCCGCCTCCATCTTCGATAAGGACCCTGGGAAAAGGCTGGAAATAAGAGAGGTATTAGCCATGCCGTTATCCAAGAAATGGTGGGAATAGAGGAGCATATGACTTCATAGGAGGTGGAAAATGTCTGAGATCGACGGAGGACATCTGGTTGCCAAGGCGCTAAAAAATGAGGGAGTGGAGTACATCTTCAGCCTCAGCGGGGCTCACATCAGGACTATCTATGATGGCTGTGTTGATGAAGGGATCGAGATAATAGATGTGCGCCATGAGCAGGCGGCGGCCTTTGCTGCCGAGGGCTGGGCTAAGGTTACCGGGCGCCCCGGGGTTTGTGTGGTCACCGGTGGCCCCGGTGTTCCCAATACTGTTACCGCAGTGGCCAATGCCTTAAGGGGGGCAAGCCCGATGATCGTGATCGGGGGCGGTGACCCGGTGTCTGAGATGGAGATGGGGCACCCGCAGCAACTCAGCCACATTGAATATATGCAGCCCATCACTAAGTGGGCGAGGAGGGTTCTGGAAACAAGGAGAATCCCTGAGTATCTAAGCATGGCCTTTAGAGAGGCTATCGGGCCCAAGCCGGGGCCGGCTTTCCTGGAAGTCCCAAGGGATGTTGCTGAGGGCACGGTAGATGAGGCTGATGTTCTATTCCCCACTAAGTATCGAACCGAAGCCCGGCCACAGGGTGACCCCGTCTTGGTAAGGGAGGCCGCAATTTTGCTGTCCACTGCCCAGCGTCCGGTGGTGATGGCGGGAAGCTCCGTTTGGTGGTCTCAGGCAGCGAAGGAGCTCAGGGAATTTGTGGAAAGTGTCGGGGCTCCGCTTTTCTTGAACGCCATGGGCAGGGGCTCTATCCCCCCCGACCATCCTCTGCTCTTCTCCCTTGCCCGCCGCTTTGCCCTCAGCCAAGCCGATGTTGTGGCGGTAATTGGCACCCCTCTTGACTTCAGGCTGGGGTATGGGCGCCCCCCGACATTTAGTGAGGAGGCCAAGGTCATCCAGGTCGACTTTGAGGCCACCGACATCGGTAAGAACCGCCCCATCGAGGTGGGCATCAGCGGAGATGTCAGGGCGGTTCTGGGGCAGATAACCCAGGAGATCCAGGGTCGCCCTGGCCAGGAATCGGAGTGGGTTCGGGAGCTACGAGAGGGGGAGAGCAGCATCCGAAAAGAAGATGAGCCAGCCCTCAATTCCAATGCCATTCCCATCCACCCCCTCAGATTGTGCAGGGAGATACGCGATTTTCTCGACCGGGATGCCACGGTGATCGGAGATGGGGGAGACATTGTCAGCTTTGCGGCTCGGGCTCTCAATATCTACTATCCCGGGCACTGGCTTGACCCCGGGCCTATGGGATGCCTCGGGGCGGGGACCGGCTATGCCATGGCTGCCAAGCTAGCCCGACCTCAGGAGCAGGTGCTCATCGTAAGTGGCGATGGCTCTTTTGGGCTGAATGGTATGGAATTTGACACCATGGCCCGGCACGATATCCCGGTGGTCTCCGTTATCAGCAATGATGGAGCGTGGGGGCAGGAGAAACACGGTCACATTGACCAGTATGGGCGAGCGGTGGGGGTGGAGCTTGGCCAGGGAACAAGGTACGACAGGATGGTGGAGAGCCTTGGCGGTCATGGGGAGTATGTGGAGAGACCGGAGGATATCCGGCCGGCACTGGAGAGGGCTTTTGCCTCAGGGAAGCCGGCCTGCGTCAATGTGCTCACTGACCCTACTGTTGCCTATGCCAGGCGACAGTAATTGGAAGGGAAGTGCAAAACTCTGAACCTGTGAAATAACTGCTCAAATCTAGTGGTTGGGGGTAGTAGATAATACATTCAAAGTATGGACAAACTTACTTGCCCCGAGTATCTTATAATACTCGTTTGGTGAGCAAAGCCAATGCGAACCGAGCTGTTTTAGGGTTAGATTCTAGCTCTAAAGGAGCGCCCACTGCTATTCTGGATAATTATAGTAAAGGGCTGGAATTTCCTGATGTCCCGCTCGGCGGGATGGCCGAACCAAAACCTCAAGTATCCCGATACTGAGTCACCCGCGGCTAAGAAGTGGGGCAACGATAATGGGTCAGGCCATAGGTCTTTCTGACTTGACTGGATTGGGATATACATGTCGGGATTCGTGTGTTGCACAAGAGATCGTGATTGTGTCGGATGCGGCATTTCAAGCCAAGCATGTATTATTGAATCGCTCGCTCGCGACCAATTTGTGACGATAATTCTAGTGAGGACAATGATGAATTGACCATGTCGCTCAATGGATGTCTCTCGAGGTAAGATCGATAGATTGGGTTGCTTAAGGCGGCGTGACTGCTACCAGACCCAGATTGAAAAGCCAAGTACTAACAAAGGAGCAATTGCTTCCCAAAGTTCGCGCCAGAACTCCATAGTTCGCCCTTATCATCGAGATTAAAACCTAGGACTATGATACAATATACCATAGAGAGGGGGTTGGGGCTAGTGGCTGAGTCGACAACCACTAGCCCTTCGCTGGTAAGGTTACAGGATGCTAGGTAAGCTGACCCTAATCAGAGAGGGGCTGAAGGCCGACGGCATGGCCAGGCATGGCTCGATGATGGCCTTCTTTGGTCTGGCGGGAGGTTTTTTCAGCTATTTATACCAGCTCACCATGGGCATGCTGCTAACCCCGGTGCAGTATGGAATCCTCTTCAGCCTCACCTCCCTATTTGCCATAATTATGATAGCCTCCCAGGCGATTCAAACCTCTCTAGCTAAATTCACCTCCAAGTTCAGAGCTGAAAATAGTTTAGGCAAGATAAACTACCTGTGGAGATTTTCCCTCAAGCGAAGCCTCCTCTTTGGGGCGGCGCTGTTTCTGGTCCTGGCTCTACTCACCCCTTTATTCTCCAGATTCCTCAACATAGATAACCAACTCTATCCCTTAGTCCTGTTTTCTTCGTTAATATTGGCCTTTGCCATTCCTGTAAACTACGGAGCCCTTCAGGGGCTACAAAGATTCTTCCCCCTGGGTTTCAGCACCGCCCTTTGGGCCTTCCTAAGATTTGCCATCGCAGTCTCCTTAGTATATCTAGGGTTCAAGCTCTACGGTGGCCTTCTCCCCTTCCTTATTGCCAACATCATTGTCTTCCTGATAACCCTATCCTTTCTCAGGGACCTGGGTCGGGTCGGTAACGAAAAATGCGAGGTAAGCGGTCTTTTTTCCTATGCTGGCTTGGCCTTCCTCGCCATCTTCGCCTTTGCCGTGTTGACCAACATCGATGTCGTTTTAGCGAAGCATTATTTGAGCCCGGAGAATGCCGGAAACTATTCTGCCATCTCAGTCCTGGGCAGAATTGCCTTGTATGCCCCCATGGGAGTGGCGGTAGCTATGTTTCCTAAGACCTCCGAGCTTTTCGAGATAGGGAGAGGTCAGCGCTCTGTACTGAGGAACGCAATGCTCCTTACCCTGCTTCTGGCTGGAGGGGTGGTGATAATCTATTGGCTTTTTCCCGATTTCATCGTCAATCTCCTCTTCGGAAGTAAATATCTTTTCGCTACCCCTTACCTCTTTAAGTATGGGCTGGCCATGTTCTTCTTCGCCCTTTCCTTCCTTTTCATGAGCTTCTTCCTATCGCGAAATCAAACCAAGGTGGCCTATGCCCTTCTCAGCGCCATGCTTATCGAGCTTGTCCTGATAATTTTCTTCCATGCCAGCATCGCCCAGATCGTTGACATCATGCTTATCTCGGGGGCTTTATGCCTGGCTTTTATGCTCCCCTTTTACCTGAGGCTGAGGAGATGAAGATATCTATAGTGGTTCCCACTTATGAAGAGAGGGATAACTTAAAGCCTTTGGTAGAGAGGATAGGAAGAACTATCCGTGATAGAAATTATGAGATAGTGGTAGTGGATGACAACAGCCCTGACGGTACCGCGGAGGCGGCAGCCAGCTTGTCGCAACAGTACCCGATCAAGCTCATAGGGAGGGATGGGAAGCTGGGCAACTCAGTATCCGCGGCGTCTTCCTCCACCACCAAACCCGCCAGTCTTCCTGCCACCATAGGGCCCGCTACTCCTCCCGCCTTCGGGGCGAGGGCGTGCCTCACTGACATCGAGCGTCCGTTCCTTCAATAATTTGCCCTTGAGGCCGTCAATCGCAGCCTGGCCCTCAGCCTTCGTTGCCATCTCAACGAACCCAAACCCTCTAGGTTGGCCGCTATACTTGTCCTTGATGATGTTCACCGATGTGACCTGCCCGAAAGCCTCAAATGCCTGCCGCAATTCCTCCTCGATGACGTCGCGCGATAGATTACCCACGTAGATATTCATAACAATGCACCTTTCCCTTCTAGGACCGGCGGAGGCCGGGATTAGCCCCGGCCTCCTTTTGCCTAGTCGCGGCCAAATTATCGCCGATTGCTCGATCTGACCTTGTTGTAGCAATCGCTGCAATAGACCGGTCTGCCTTCTCGAGGCTCAAATGGCACTTCTGTTTCCTTGCCACACTCAGCGCACACTGCGGGGAACATCTGGCGCCTGGGCCTGTAGCCACCGGAGCCGTAGCGTTCCGCCTTCCTTGCTTCACGGCAGGAAGGGCAGCGCTTGGGCTCGTTGGTGTACCCTTTGGCGGCAAAGAATTCTTGTTCTTCAGCGCCGAAGGTGAAGGTAGTGCCACAATCGGAACATTGCAGCGACTTGTCCACAAAGCTCATTGGATGACCTCCTTTCTTCTATTAGTTGGCTTAAGTTCGGTCATCCAATGCCTGTAAGTAAACCCGAAGGGTATTCCACAGATGATCGGTAACCTATACTATAACCACCATCTCAAAGTATACAGGAAAATGTGAGGAATTGCAAGCCTGGTGATGAAACTGTGGGCCATCCTGGACTCGAACCAGGGACCTCAGTCTTATCAGGACTGCGCTCTAACCTGCTGAGCTAATGGCCCTTTTTTCGAACTAGAGGCTTTACCAGGATGCAGGGCTTATGGCTTTCTTTGCCTTACTATTATAAACCGACTAAAAGTTCGAAAAAACCTTAACCCCTGGATAGTGGAAGGAAGGAAAAAGCTTAAAAACAGTGGCCTTTGCCACCGACCGACCTAGGAGATATGGG
>JAUXBC010000052.1 GCA_030619615.1 Dehalococcoidia bacterium | reverse complement strand
GTCAAACTGCATGTATTCTAGTTCAGTATCTTTAATCTTTCCATATTCAGATGAAAAGGTGTCGGTGTCTATCTCCCACGTCGCCAGCCACCCTTGGTTATCGGCAGTGGTCTTTCCTTTATAGGCTACGGCGATAACAGTATCGGAAACACGGACTATACTGGGCCAGTCACCCTTGTCACCGTCGTGATCCAACTCTTGGGTATCTTCTACGGCCGCAGGAATGTTGCCGGAGCTGTCTATCTTAACCGTCACCAGCTTACCTGAGTCACCTTTATAGGCTATGGCGTAAATATCGCCGCAAACATGGGTCATACTGGGCTGGTCACCCTTGCCAGCCTCAAACACCAGGGCATCTAGCGTCGAATCGGTAATATCTCCAGTATCCGCCAGTGCGGCAGTGGGGGTCAGGAGCGGAACAGCCAGCGTCGCTGTCAACACCAGAGCTATTATTACCCTTATAAGCCTTTTCTTTGTTCCCATCTTTATCTTTACCTGCTTTGTGGACTCTTGCGTCTCCGCGCTTGTAGGAGAACGATGATTTCGCTTTCTATTCCTACCTCCCTTTTCGACATTTATCGAGCAAATCAAGTGTCACTTCTCACGTTATTGACCTGGTGTTTTTCACCTAAATTGACCACCCTAGATTTTCCTTAGCTATGAACTGACTTCATTATCCCATAGAATTCGCGATTTTACATCGGGCATTAGGCTCAGAAGCTCTGCCTATTTGGTCCTAAGCCAGCGAAATCAGCACAACCTTCCCGTTTTAGTTAAAGACGATTACAAGCGTTTAATCTTGTTAGCCTCAGCTTTGATCTATTTATGTCCTCCTCTGTAAATAGCCTCAACCGATGGCTAAAATCAAAGCCAAGGCGAGCCACAGCAACTAGGTCAAAAAAGTGACAAAGTTCCCTTGACGTTAATAGAACACATGTGCTATTTTCTTCGAGGAGGTTTCCTTGTACAGCCTTGTTTTCGCCCAATACATCGTCACCGTCCTCAGCAGCGGGTTCAACGCTTGCTACTTCTTTGGATACCGCTCCTCGACGAGGAGAAGGCGCATCGGCGCTGTGGTGCTCGCCGTCTTCAGCGTGGCAATTTTCTTTGAAAGCCTTTATTTCGGGCTTTTCTCTTTCTACCAGGGGCAGGAATGGGCCAATGCCTTCTTCCTCGACCCCACCCATTGGCTCATCGCCAGGCTTCTCCTCTGCCTTGGCTCCCTGCTCATGAGCATCCTCATCCTGCGCCAGTTGGTGGCGAATCGACATTAGACCTTTAGCTGGTTCGCGATGCCAAGCAAGCTTTTCTTCCGGAAAAGACAAAATGAACGAAAAAAGGAGGGGAAGATGTCCGCTCTGGCCTGGGCGATAAGTAAGCGGCAATGGGATTTGGCGGCGCTTTGCCTTATTCTGGGTCTTTTGGAAACGCTTTCCAAGCTTCCCGCCGACTCCATAGAAGGAGTCCTCGACATCCTTGAGGGTGAGAATGCCAAAAAGGGATGGTAAGAAAACGGCCCCTAGAGCGAAAAAAGCGAAAAAGGGCTTCTATGCTGAAGCGCTAAGCGAGGCGGAGCGGATTCGCCTCCCGGAGGCAAGAGAGATCGAGGGGCTGGATGAGGAGATCGCCCTTCTCAGGGTGAAGCTGACCAGCACCCTGGAAGAGCAACCCGACAACTTGCCGCTAATGCTACGCGCCGTTGACCTGCTGGTGAAAGCGGTAGCCGCCAAGTACCGCCTCTCCCAGAAATCCCAGGAGAACCTGGCCCAGGCCATCGATGGCGTGCTCAAGGAGATCGGCGCCGCCCTCTTTTCAGGCTAGGCGCCTCTTCGAAGCTAGGGCCAACCGCTTTCCATCCCCCCAAGACATCGGGGAGTCCAGAGGGGCGCAGCCCCTTTGTCGGGGGACTGGGGGTGCCCCCCAGAAAAACCTATGAGGGCGGGTGGGTGGGAACAACATTATGGGTGAAGAGAGACGAAGGCCAAAGTTCGAAAAGAGGCCCACTGCCTTCCACGATTGGGGGTCAATGGGGCCCCCGAAAAATCGCAGATTTTTTGGGGTAAAAAAGAGATGAATAGTTCAGAAAAACTAGCTAATAGTATGAAAAGGCTTTTCCTCAGGATCGGGGAACGAAAAAGCTTCGACTTCGATGCCTCCCCGGGATGTGCCTTCGGCGCCGTAGTGGAAGAGCGTTTGAAGGATTTAGAGCGCAACATCCAGGAGGTTAAAGGGCGAATAAATGGGCTCATCTTCCTCGTCATCGCAGCGGTAGTGGTTCAAGTGATCATACGTCTCCTGGGGTAAGAATTGGGGCCCCGAAAAACCGCCGATTTTAAAAATGATCAAGGAGAAGCTCAGACCTTATCAGATAGAGGTAGGCAAGGCCATCCTCGATAGCGTTATGAATCGCAAAGGGCTCACCTTCTCCGTGGAGATGGCAAGGCAAGGGGGGAAGAACGAGCTTTCCGCACAGCTTGAGGTGCTGCTGCTCACCCTCTTTATGGGCACCGGGGGCAACGCCATCAAGTGCTCGCCCACCTTCAAGCCCCAGACCATGGTGAGCATGATCAGGCTCAAGGAGAGGCTTAACGACGCCGGCTATGCCCGCTTCTGGGTTGCCGAGCTGGGCTACATGGTGCGACTGGGCAGGGCAAGACAGATCTTCTTCAGCGCCGACACCTCAAGCCATGTCGTGGGCGCCACCGCCCATATCCTTCTCGAGGTTGATGAAAGCCAGGATGTATCCAAGGAGAAGTATACCAAGGAGTTCAAGCCCATGGGGGCAGCGACCAACGTGACGACAGTGCACTATGGAACCACCTGGGACGACTCCACCCTCCTTGAGGAGGTAAAGCAGACAAACCTGGAGCTGGAAAGAAAGGACGGCATAAAGAGGCACTTTTGCTATGACTGGCAGGAGATAGCCAAGTACAATCCCGATTACCTTCGCTATGCCGAGGGCGAAAGGGAGCGGCTTGGGGAGAGCCATCCCCTATTTCAGACGCAATATTGCCTGAGACCGATCCGTGGCGGTGGCGGCTTCCTCAGCCCTCAGCAAAGGGCACAACTACAAGGGGCTCATCGCCGCCTTCATCTCCCCAATAGAGGAAAGATATACGTTGCCGGGATCGACCTTGCCGGGGAGGCAGAGGAGGGGGAGGATGCGATGCTGCGCGCCATAAAACCGAGACAGGATTCCACCGTGGTCACCATCGGGGAGCTAGAATTCTGCAGTGAGGTTCTTCAGGGGCCACGGGCAAAGATCGTGGAGCACTACTGGTGGACGGGCAAACCCCACACCTCCCTCTACCCTCAGCTTGTGGACCTCCTCAAGCATGTCTGGGGGTGCAAGCGGGTGGTGGTAGACTCCACCGGAGTCGGTGCCGGGGTGACCAGTTTCCTTGCCAAGGCTCTGGGGCACTCCATCGTCGCCCCCTTTCTATTCACCCAGCAGAGCAAATCGAAACTAGGCTTCGATCTCCTGGCGGCGATAAATTCAGGAAGGGTGAAGATGTATGCCGCCGATGGCTCAGAGGAATATGGGGAGTTCTGGTCCCAGATGGAGAGGGCAAAGAGCAACTTCCGCCCCAGCCAGACGATGAATTTCTATGTTGACCCCGCTCAGGGGCACGATGACTTCCTGACCAGCCTCGCACTCTTGGTCCAGGCCGCAGAGTACCGGCCGAGAAGCGCCAGGGGTCGCTTCAATTAGGCCACCGCAATTGACATTAGTTGATCCTCACTATCCTTTTCACCTCTTAATATCCCTTTTTACGATTTACGCCATTTTGCCCCCATAGGCATCACCTCCCTCCCCTTTAGTGTAACCCGAGTGACAAAATCCCCTTGACATTGGAGAACATATGTTCTACCATGGCGCTGAGATGGAGCAATTTGAATATAAAGACCAGGGCTGCGACCTCTTTCCCTCCTGCCTCCACTGTCCCCTCCCCCGCTGTCGCTACGATGAGGCAAGGAGGCAAACAGCCAAGGTGCTTCGCAATAAAGAGATGCTCCACCTCCACGAAATAGAGGGGCTAAAGATCGAAGAGCTGGCGGAGCGCTTCGCGGTGAGCAAAAGGACAGTCTATCGCATTATTAGATAATGAGGAGTGCAGAGGGGGTTTTGGGTGCCCCCACAACCGGGAGGAACCATGAATAATCTCACTATTCCCCAACAGATTGCCCGAAGAGACCCCGATCGCCTCAGGAGCTACCGGGAGAACCTAGACTTCTACAACGGAATTCAGTGGCTGGGCAATGCACGAAGAGGGGAGCGGCGGATCACCTTCAACTATGCCAAGGCCTTCGTGGAGAAGGCCACCTCCTATCTGATGAGCGGGCTCACCTTCGCCGTCGACCCCACAGATGGCTCCCCGGAGGCAAAGGAGAGGGCACGCCGCGCTGAGGAGGCCCTTCATGAGGTCTATGAGACCAACAACCTGGAGCAGCTGGACTTCGATACCGAGCTCGATACCGCCATCCTCGGCGATGGCTGCTTCAAGGTTACCTGGGACACCGAGGAGCAGCGCATCAGGGTATCGGCCCCCGATGTGCAAGGGCTCTTCGCCTGGTGGGTGGGCGACGATGTGAGCCGGGTTTGGCGGGTTGCCAGCCATTACCAGCTCTCCTCTGAAGAGGTGGAGCTCCTCTATAGGGTGAAAAATGGGAGGAGGGAATCGACGGTGGTGGAGATCTGGACCGCCGACAGCTTTGAGCTCTGGATCGATGACACCCTCTCGGAGCGAAAGCCAAACCCCTATGGATTCATCCCCTTTGTCATCTATCCCAACCTCCGCGAGCCGAAGAAGTTCTGGGGCACCTCCGATATCCCCCCGATAAAGGAGCCAGCGCGGGAGCTCAACCGAGCCCTTTCCCAGCTCTCCACCATCCTCGAGCTCTCCGGAAATCCCATCGCCGTCCTGGAAAATGTGGAGGAGGCTTCCGACATCGCCGTTCAGCCGGGGGCGGTCTGGGAGCTCCCCGAGAAGGCCAGGGCCTATCTCCTCGACCTTCTCCAGGGGGGAGGGGTCAGGCTCCATGTGGACTACATCGACCTCATCTATCGCACCCTCCACGACCTCTCCGAGTCGCCACGCACCAGCTTTGGCGACAATCAAAGGGGACTATCAGGGGTCGCCCTGGAGATGGAGCTTCACCCCCTGCTTCAGAAGGTGAGGCGAAAGCGGCTCATCAGGACCGCAGGCTATAAGAGGCGAAACGAGATGATCCTCAGAATCCTGGAGCAGAAGACCGGGGCAAGCTATGGCCCCTATCGCTCAAGGATCGTCTGGGGCCCTGTATTGCCCCAGGATCGCGGTCGACTGGTGAGGGAGGAGCAGATCCTGGTGGCCTCCGGGATCCACAGCCGCCGCCGCGCCATGGATGAGCTGGGCATCCAGGACGCAGAGCAAGAATTTCAACGCTGGCTGGAGGAGCAAGGAAAGGTGGGGAATAATCCGTCAAGCTAAGAGTCCGTTCCCCAAAAAGGCAGTTGCGAGACGCCAGACTTTATATCTGAGGAACAGTGAACACTGTGTTTCCAACCCGTAACCTTTTGGGGTCGGGTTTGCCACTTGCTCCAAGCGTTCCGTCTGGGCGCAGATATTGGTGAACCTCCACAACCCACTGGCCATTGCTGTCACAATAACGGATCGTTTGGCTACGTGTACAATACGGCTCTGGATATTTACGCTTTTCAGGTCCTTTCAAGTGGCCATTACGCAGGTACTTTGGTACCAACTGCCCATGGGCTATCAGGCGCGGAACTTGACTTTTATTGAATCG
>JAUXBC010000076.1 GCA_030619615.1 Dehalococcoidia bacterium | reverse complement strand
CAGCTCATCATATCGCTTTGCCATAGTTCTGATGTCTTCGCTACTCCACCTTCTCACGACCATTTCCTCCTTTCTGACTTGAACTATTCTACCAAAACTAAGCCTTGCTAAGCGGGGATGATCTCCATTAGCCCCTCCTTTAAATCTCTTCATAGCGAGCCAGGGTGAAAACCAGGTCCCCTAATCTATTGAGATATTCCAGCACCATCTCGTTCTGCACCATACTATCATTTCTCAACTCCACCACCCTTCTCTCCGCCCTTCTAATTATGGTGCGCGCCAGATCCAGGGCCGCCGAGCTTGGGGAAACGCCGGGGATGACGAACACCTTAGGCATCTCCATCTCCTCCTCAAAGCCATCGATCAGGCTCTCCAATCGATCCACCATCTCCGCGGTAACCACCCGATGCTTGGCCTTTAGTTTGTGATATTGGTCGGCAGTGGTGGCAAGCTCCGCCCCAAGAACAAATAGCTCCTGTTGAATGCTTAGCAGAATATGGGAAACCCGCTCCTTTTTGGCCAGGGCTCGTGCTAAACCCAGTGCAGAAACGGCCTCATCGATGGTGCCATAGGCTTCACATCGAGGGTCGCTCTTGGGAACACGCCCCCCGTAGAGGAGGCTTGTTTCCCCTTTGTCCCCCCTCTTATTGAAGGTTTTCATCTTCCTTTCCCCTTTGTTGGCCATTATAACACGGAGGACGCAAATCGCCCAAAATAGATATAAAGGCAAAAGTCGTAAAAGAAAGAGCAACCGCTTAGCAGGCAGTTGCTCTTCATCACTCTGGGCAAGAGAAGTGCTAAGGCATAGGTATCTCCTCAGCAGCTTCGGCCTCCGGCGGTAGTTCGATGCTGACCGCCTCGTTGAAGTGGTGCATGATACCGGTCATCGACATGTCCGCAGTGGCATCGAACTCGCCAGCTAGCTCTGGCGGTATGCCCAAATCCTCAGGTGTAAGTACCATTGTGAGCTCCACGGCACTCTTTAGGGTGAAGTATGTGTCCTTTGCTATCCAGTACCTGATGGAGAAGTCAGTGATGAGCTCTTCGAAGTCTAGTCCCGGTGGCAATCCTTCCCCTGCCCCCGCCAGTTGCATCAGTGCCCAAAGTTCTTCCATGCTGGGTATTACCTCCAAGACATAGCACTCAGTTCCGTCAACCGTCTCGGTGCCAACAAGCTGCACTTCGACGCCTAGCAATACGTCGAGGTGTTGCGCTACTATGTCATACTGCTCCGATATCTGCTCCCACATCCCCTCCGGCATCAGCATCTTCAGCCACATCGCAGGCTCACCGGGCATTTCCTGACCCGCATACATCCAATCCTCTACGATATACACTGCCATCGACATCTCCATGTCCTCTTCCCCAGTCATCTCCATGATCATGGTCATATCCATGTACATCTCTTCGTTTGGCTTATCAATGGCACCCTCAGCATCTATTACCATTGCCGAGTCAAAGGTCTCCCCGTCCATCACTATCCGCATGTCCATCGTCATATCCATACCGAACTGGCATGTATCCAGTTCAGCCTCCGCTGCAATCGCCTCGTCCCTTATCTCCTCCGCTAACATTCCAACCGGGGCTTCTCCTCCGTCGCAGGCAGAGCCCGACAATAGTAAGACAGCGAGGAGTAACACTACTACCAACGTTTTGGCTTTCACTTGCCACCTCCTTAGCGAATAGCAATATATAACATGGATCCCCCTTTGTCAATACAAAGGCGAAGCATCCTTGACAAGGAGGTGCCCTCTTGTTAGACTTTGAATGTGAATCTCAAATGCCCGCCGCCACCCAAGCTTGGAAGGGTTTAGGCGGACGGGCTTCTTATGCTGTGATGAACAATGAACCGCCGACCAAAGGGCTGGTGGAGATCTTCACCGGACGTGGCAAAGGCAAAACCTCCGCTGCCTTAGGGGTGGTACTTCGTGCCCTGGGACACGGCCTGCGTGCTCATATCGTTTACTTCATGAAGGGCGATTATCCCTATGGGGAGCGAAACATCCTTGTCCAGCTACCCAATGTTAGCTTCGAAAGCTTTGGCCACAGGGATTTTGTAGACCCAAAGAGGGTTAAGAAGAACGAAAGGGAGCAGGCGAGGCAGGCTCTGGAGGCAGCCGGAAAGGCAATCGCTAGCGGCGACTACGACCTCGTGGTGCTCGATGAAATAAACATCGCCGTTGCCTGGAAGCTGCTGGGGGTTGAAGAGGTATTGAGGCTCATCGAGGAGAAGCCAGAAAAGGTGGAGCTTATCCTCACCGGTCGTAATGCCGATGAGAGGCTTATCGAAAGGGCTGACCTTGTTACCGATATGGTGGAGATCAAGCACCCCTTTCAGAAGGGGATAAGGGCGAGGAGGGGGATCGACTACTAAATTGGGAGTGTGTCGTGTTCGACCCGAAGAGGCTTGAGGATCTACACCGTGCCGCCCAGGGGACGGAGAACCTCATGCCTTATATTCTGGAGGCGGTGCGCTCCTATGCTACCTTGGGCGAGGTCTGTGACGTTTTCCGTGAGGTGTTCGGAGTATATAAACCTACAGAGGTTTTGTAATTCAGAAAGGAGGAAGAGGATGATTACATTAAGCGTTATTAAGGCCGACATTGGGGGCTATGTGGGGCATTCCAGCTCCCATCCCAAGGTGCTGGAAAGGGCCAACGAATGCCTGGAGCGAGAGCGGGATAAGCTCCTGGTCGATCTCCACGTTACCAGGTGCGGGGATGATCTGCAATTGATCATGACCCACCAGCGAGGGGAGGAGAACGAGGCGATCCATAAGCTGGCCTGGGATACCTTCATCGAGTGCACCAAGGTGGCCAGGGAGCTAAAGCTTCACGGGGCAGGACAGGACCTTCTCGCAGAGGCCTTCTCAGGAAACGTCAAGGGGATGGGGCCCGGCGTGGCAGAAATGGAGATCGAGGAGAGAGGGGCGGAGACGATAATCGTTTTTATGGCCGATAAGACATCGGCGGGGGCGTGGAACCTCCCCCTCTACAAGATATTCGCCGACCCCTTCAATACCATTGGGCTGGTCATCGCTGAGAACATGCACGGTGGCTTCCGCTTCGAGATCCACGATGTCAAGGAGCACAAGAAGATAACCCTCGACGCCCCCGAGGAGCTCTACGATATGCTCCTCTTTATGGGGGCACCATCTCGCTATGCGGTAAAGGCGGTCTATCACAGGGGCTCTAACGAGATCGCCGCCGTCTCCTCCACACAGCGCCTGGCGCTGATCGCGGGAAGATATGTAGGCAAGGATGACCCGGTATGCATCGTTCGCTCCCAGGGGGAGTTCCCCGCGGTGGGGGAGGTGCTGGAGCCCTTCACCCATCCCCTGCTTGTGGAGGGATGGATGCGAGGCTCCCATCACGGCCCCCTGATTCCGGTGGCCATTGGCGACTCCAACCCCACCCGATTCGATGGCCCGCCGCGGGTGGTCGCCGCCGGCTTCCAGCTCTCCGGCGGCAAGCTTGTCGGGCCTCGGGACATGTTCGATGACATCAGCTTCAATGAGGCGAGGAGGATCGGCGGTGAGGTTGCCGACTACATGCGTCGCCATGGCCCATTCGAGCCCCATAGGCTCCCCCTGGAGCAGATGGAATATACCACCATGCCCCAGGTGATGAGAAAGCTGGACAGGAGATTCGTCGACCTTGAGGGATGAGGATGCCCAAGCTCCTCCTGGCCACAAAAAACGCTGCTAAGGCGCGGGAGTACTCGTTGCTCCTTCAGGGCACACCCTTTGAAATTGTTACCCTCGCTGAGCAGGGCATTGACCAGGTGGTGGGCGAGCCAGGGGCCACCCTTGAGGAGAATGCCACCCTCAAGGCTCTAGCGTATGCCTCGCTAAGCAACCTGTTCACCCTGGCC
>JAUXBC010000061.1 GCA_030619615.1 Dehalococcoidia bacterium | reverse complement strand
CACGGTCGATGCTTGAGCCTCGACACCCAAGCTAAGGATGGCGACATCGGGGACTACGGTTACCTCCCCCTGACCGGTGACCCAGATCCCGGTCCACTGAGAGTCGTAGTTCAAATCTGATGGATTTTGTGGGTTTGCCTCTGAGGGCGCTACAGGATCTGCACTTGCCCAAGGAATGGAGCCAACTGCCCCAAGTAGGACAACCCCGATGAGTAAACCCACCAACAAACCCTTTCTCATCTTAGCCTCCTTTCCTAGCTTTAGAATTAACCCTTGAGGGCTTTTTCACCCCCTCTCCTTCTTCTTTGCCACAAAATTGCCGTCGCCCCTCCCAAGACCACCACCACCCCCAATAGTGCCAGCTCGAGCTGACGCAGCGGCCAGGCATATCCTTCGCCCTCAGGAGGCGCTCCACCCATGTCTAAGACCTCCCCAGGCATGGGAGTGACTTGTTGAGCCAATCTCTCCCCAATAAGTCCCCCCTCAAAGAGGTGCAGGGCATCGCCCAAGAAAAGAAACGCCAAAACTAGTACGGCGACGGCAGTAGCAACGCGCAGCGTTCCAAAGGCGGCGGGGCGCCGTTTCGGTGCTACCTCAGCGAGGGCGAAGGAGCGCGGCGGCGAAGCCATCGCCACCCGCTGAAGCAGATTCACCGTCGCCTCAAGGGACTCAAGCTCCCAACGGCATGCCTCGCACCCCTCGATGTGGCTTTCTATCTTTTCCCTCTCTAAAGGGCTAAGCCTCCCATCGATATATGGGGAAAGCATCCCCTGCATTTTTTGACACTCGCTCTTTCTCTTAAACATCTTTCTATTTATAAAGACGAAATCTCTAGAGGAAAAGTTCCCGATATTGCCCTAGATGATCGCGAAGCCTGGCCCTCCCCCGGCTGAGCCTGGACTTCACCGTTCCCAGGGAGCTAGCGGTGGCCTGGGCGATCTCCTCATAATCGAGCCCCTCGATATCGCGGAGAATGACCGCCAGACGCTGATCGGGAGGGAGACCAGCCAAAGCCCTCTTGATCTCCTCCCCCAGCTCCTGGCGCAGGGCATGGTCCTCCGGAGAGGGGGCACGCTGCTCGAATTCGAGCTCAAGAGGCAGGCTGTCTAGGGAGGTGGCGGGGCGACGGCGCAGTAAGCGAAGCTGGTCTCGGCAGGCATTGGCGGCAATGCGAAACAGCCATGCCCTGAAACTACCCCCCCTGAACTTGCCTATGCCCCGAAAAGCGGAGAGAAAGGCATCTTGAGTGGCATCTTCAGCAGCCGGGGCGTTGCCCAGCATACGCAAACAAAGGTTATATACCTCCCGTTGATACCTCTCTACAAGCCGATTAAAGCAATCGAGGTCGCCCTGTTTAGTGCCCTGAATAAGCTCGTCCTCTTCCATCGGGCACATTCTACCAGACCTTAGGCTTCAGTCCAAGCTGAGGCAGGGTAGCACAGCCCTGATAGATAGGTTATAATAGTTGAATCAACCTAAAAAGGCGAAAAGAAGGATGAGATTTAAGCTTCGCGAGATTTTAGTAGTCGTCCTCCTGGCAGCGGTCATCTTTTTACTGCTGCAAAGCACGCTACAGAGTTTTAAGGTGGAGGGCTTCAGCATGGAGCCCAGCTTTCACCACGGCCAATACCTAGTGGTGGTTAAGGCGGTCTACTGGTTTGGTGATCCCCAAAGGGGCGAGGTGATTGTATTTCGCTCCCTTGAAAACCCAGACCGTGACCTCATCAAAAGGGTGATCGCCCTCCCCGGGGAGACGGTGGAGATAAAGGAGGGTAAGGTTTATATCGATGGCGCCCCGCTGGAGGAGGACTACATTCTTGAAGAGCCTCAATATACTTATCCTTCACGTGAGGTGCCCCCCGACCTCTACTTCGTTCTCGGGGACAACCGCAATTCCAGCAGCGATTCCCACGTCTGGGGGATGCTGCCCGGCGAATACATAATCGGCAAGGCATGGCTATGCTACTGGCCCTTAAGCGAGTGGCAGCTCATTCCAAACTACTCCTTTGAGCAATAGGTTGAAAGGAGCCCTTTGTCAGCAGAGGTGGAGAGGATCTTTAATGAGGCAGGAGCAATCTTGGAGGGGCATTTCGAGTTAGCCTCCGGACTCCACTCCGCCACCTATTGGGAGAAGTTCAAGGTACTGCAATCCCCCCATTACACCGAGCAGCTCTGTAGGATGATTGCCCAGCATTTTAGAGGCGAGGGGATCCAGGTGGTCGCCGGACCTACTTTGGGTGGCGTGATCGTCGCCTTCGAGGTAGCTAGGCAGCTGGGGGTGCGGAGCATCATTGCGGAAAGAGAGGGTGATGGGAGGACCTTCAAGAGAGGATTCACCATCACCCCAGGGGAGCGGGTGCTTATCGTTGACGATGTTTTGACCACGGGAACCTCGATCCTTGAAGTGACTAAAGCGGTGATGAACTATGGCGGTGAGCTTGTAGGAGTGGGCGTGCTGGTGGACCGTTCCCGTGGCAGGGTCAAATTTGGTGTGCCCCTTTTTAGTTGCCATGAGGTATCTATTCCCACCTACGCCCCTGAGGATTGTCCATTATGCGCTCAGGGGGTCCCCTTAACCAAGCCTGGTAGTGGCACAAGGGGGTCGTCCTAGCTTGGCTTTGAGCCTTTGATCATTGACAAGTGGGAAAGAAGCGGGTATATTTTCTAAGGGGCCGTTAGCTCAGGGGAAGAGCACCTGACTTTTAATCAGGGTGTCGTGGGTTCGAATCCCTCACGGCTCACCACCAATACAAAATCACCCCTCGATGACCCCCTTGATGGCAAAAAGGGGCACCTGATTGACAAAAATGGCATAGAAAGTCGTTGTCAACGCTTGAGCCCCCTTTTAAGCTGTCGGTGTGAGGAATCAGGGTTGGCAACACTCTCGGATGCCCTGACAGCTTATCGTATCTGTGCCAAAGCAGAAGCCAAGTCTCCAAAGAGGGTCTCTGTCGTGTACTTCTCAAACCTCCAGAGATTGGGCTGGGTTGAATTCACGGGCCGAGAAGAGCCCTCAGCCTTTCAGGATCACTACCCCCAGGGGCCACCCCACTGCCCTCCTGCTGGGCCAGGAATATAGCGGCAGCCACCAGTCAGCTGGGACAGGGCTCTGACAAGGAGGATTTTGGGTGCTTAAGCGTAGGGCAGGGACGCCGCGGGCCGGTTCCGGGCTTCCAACGAGGCTTGACAGCCTCTCTCAAGAGACCCATACTTAATCGGCACAGGTGTGGAAAACGGCCGGCATGGCCGTATCAAGAGTTGAAATGGGAAATCGCGTGGAAGGCGAAGTTAAAATTCGACCCAAGGAGGTGTCCAGTGAGAACAGGAGCAGAATATATCGAAAGCGTGAGGAGGCTGAAGCCCACCCTCTACCACCGAGGTCAGAAAATCGATAATATGGTGGACCACCCCTCCCTCAAGTGGCCCATCAAGGTGGTAGCCCAGATCTATGACTGGTGCCTCGACCCCCAGTATCAGGACATTTTGACCACCGTTTCTCCTATCATCAATGATAGAGTGGACCGCTTCCTGCATGTCTTCGGCAGTGTGGATGACTTGCTGGCACGGCAAAAACAGATGAGATTTCTGCAAACCCACTTAGGCGGCTGTGCCATAAAGTGCACCCAGTTGGGAATGGTCAATGCGCTCTATTCCACCACCTATGATATGGACAAGGAACTGGGCACCGATTATCACCAGAGATTCCTAGACTATCTGAGGTATATGCAGCAGAACGACCTCCTGGTGACCGGAGCAATGATGGATGCCAAGGGAGACCGCAGCCTGACGGCAAGCCAGCAACCTGACCCGGATATGTATCTTCACATAGTAGAAGAGAGGAAAGACGGCGTCGTGGTGCGGGGGGCTAAAGCCCATCAGACCGGGCCCATGTTCGCCAATGAGATAGCCGTTGCCCCCTGCGACATGATGCGGAGTGAAAAGGAACGGGACTATGCAGTAGCCTTTGCCATCCCCAGCGAGACCAAAGGGATAACCTATATCCTGCAGCAGAACTTGGCTGATGCTATGTGCACTGCTTGTGTCGGCGCAGAGGCGGACCTGGGTAACCCTACCTATGGTTGCCAGTTCGGAGCCACCTCGCTGATGATATTTGATGACGTCTTTGTCCCCAATGAGCGCATCTTTATGAAAGGGGAGTGGCAATTCACCCGACATCTGGTCACCCGGATGGGCACCATGGCACGGCTGTGGCAGACGGGATGCCGACCCGCCATCTTTGACCTGGTTATGGGGGCTACCTATCTCATCGCCGAATACAATGGCATAGCCCGCTCCGCGCACGTGGTAGATAAGCTCACCGAGATGTCTTATCTCACCGAGACAGTATGGGGGCTAGCACTGGGAGCAGCTATATCCGGGAAGCCCACACCCAGCGGAGCTTATATCCCTGACCCGCTGCTGACCAATTGCGCCAAGCTTCAGTCCACCCGAGCTTTCTACGAGATTATCAAGAACGCTATTGACATCACCGGCGGGATAATTGTGAGCCTCCCCTCCGAGGAGGATTTCCGCCATCCCGAGGCAGGCAAATGGATGGAAAAATACCTTAAAGGAGCGGCGGAGTTCCCCACCGAGCACCGGTTGCGGGTGGTGCGCTTCCTCCAGGCAATGACCGGGGGACCGCTTGCAGCGGCACTGCATCATTCCGGAGGACCGATGCAGAATCAGAAGATCATCATCTTCCGCGAGACTGATTTCGAAGCCAAGAAGAAGCGGGTCAAGGTGCTCACCGGGATCGAGAAAGAGGGATAGCTGTTTCAAATCTCGAATGTCGGCAGTCTGTGGGCATAGCACCGCTTGGCAGCAGGTGCCT
>JAUXBC010000059.1 GCA_030619615.1 Dehalococcoidia bacterium | reverse complement strand
GTTCTATCCTGTGCGATGCCTTCGATCTTGCCAGAGACCTCGGGATTCATCGCTAAGCCACCCTCTCCCAGGTCTCCACCAGATTGGGCACCGTTTCATATTTTGCTATTTCCTCGGGGTCTATCCACTTCATTTCGGTATGTTCCCAATCGATCTCCATCTTCTCAGGTCTTATCACTCGAAAACGAAAAGGGTGAACGATCCACTTTCTTCCTATCTCCTCGTCGATAACCTCCAATGGCTCGCCCTCTCGCACCACTTGGATATCTTCGTCTCCCAGCCCGGTCTCCTCTCCTATCTCCTCCAGCGCCTGCTCATAAGGGCTATTTCCCTCTTCGATATACCCACTCACCCCCGCCCATCTCCCCCTGTAGGTGCCAACCCTCTCACTTCTCCTGAGGAGCAGGATTTTGTTATCATACTCCAGAAAGCAGGTGACAACGTGCCTCTCCTCCATGGCCATCACCCAAGTTCCAGCAGGTGTTCCTTCAACATTCCCAGCGCTGCCTCGGCAGCGCTTCTTTTATTTTCGAGCCTATCCCCCTGGAAGAGATGCTCCACAGCCCTGGTGCCAAGACGGGAGGAGATTCCAATATAGAATAAGCCAACAGGCTTTTCGGGCGTTCCTCCCGTAGGTCCCGCAATACCTGTATCCGACAAACCGATGTCGGTGTCCAGCGCCTTCCTCACCCCCTGGGCCATCTCCTCAGCAGTTTCATAGCTAACCGACTTGTGTTCCTCAAGCGTCTCCCTCTTCACGCCTAAAATCTTCATCTTTACCTCGTTATCATAGGCAACCACTGTTCCTATATAATAATCGGAACTACCGGGGACATTGGTGATCAGATGGGATATCAGCCCTCCCGTGGATGATTCGGCGATGGCGATGGTCAATCCCCGCTCCTTGAGCAAAATAGCGATCTCTTCCTCTAATCTTCTTTCCATATCTCCCCCTTCAGTCCAGCTCGGCAAGGTCGAAGCTCATCCCATCGCGGGCGGCGATGACGCGGACGCCGCTTTCATCCGATAGCCTTTTCGCCACCTCCCAGGGCTTGGCCCGCCACATGGTCATGCCGAAGTGGCTCAGGATCGCCGCCCCGGGTCTGAGCTCCTTGATGATCTCGCCCGCCTCCGCAGCCGAAAGATGGTCGTAGGGACCACCAGGCTCAAGCCTCACCAGATTTAGGATAAGGAGGTCAGCTTTATAATGAAGACATATATCCTCGAAATAGCGGGTATCTACGATGCATGAGATGGTATGCCTTGGGGTCTCAAATATCACCCCGTAGGTCTCCACAGGATGGCGGTGCCTGACAGGGGTCTTAAAAGAGACCTCACCGATATTGTAACTCCTCCCCTCCTCGAGGATCTCAATGCCGCCCAGGTATGACCGCAGGTAATGGAGGATGACGGGGTCCTCCCCAAGGGCATCGCTGGGGGCAAAGAGCGTTCCCTTCCTCTTGAGCCCCCCTTCGGTCATCGCCTCGATCATGATGTTGACATCCGCCGAGTGATCCAGATGGCGGTGAGAGAGGATAATGGCGTCAAGCTTTGAAGCCCTTAGCTTCCTTTTGGCAGCCTGGACCAAGGTTCCGGGGCCAGGATCGAGGAGGAGCTCCGTCCCGCCAAGATCGAGCCAAAGCCCGCCTGAGGCCAGGATCTGGTTTGCCACCATCACCCGAGCCCCAGCGGTCCCCAAAAAGGTGAGTTTATCCCCCCTTACGCTCATCGGGCCCGTTTCAGCCATTCCCTCAGATCGCCTCCACACTCACGTCCTCCACCGTCATCACCCTTTTCCCCAGGTCGACGATGGCTATCGTTCTTGAGGGGACATAGGCGGAGGAGGTAAATATGGTCAGGCACTTTCCGTTGAACATAGCCCGCTGCGCTGTGGGTTGATGTGACCTCAACAGAATGTTTTTGCCAAATCTAGCCATTATTTCCTTGAAATAGTCCTCGCCGAATTGGGGCCTTCCCGTGAACATATCATCTCCCAAGAAGGCTCCGCTCCTCTCCTGCCAATCGCCCCAGGTTATTTGCCTCCACTCCTCGCTGCCAATTACTATTTCATCTATTCCTTCCACATTCTCCACATCGGGCAGCGCCCCGTGTAAGGCGATGACCCCATTTTCGGTGCATACCACCAGAGGAAGCTTAGTGAGCACAGAGGCATAGCGCTGGTGCATCTCCCTATCGAGTCGAGCCCAGAAATCGGCTGGGTGAAAGGGGCTGATGCCATAAGCCTCATGGTTCCCCATGAGCAGGAAAAGGTCCTCAGGATAGGCCAATTTCAGGGATAGTAGATAGTTAATATTTTGCAGAGACTCTGGCCCTCTGTCTACATAGTCCCCCAGGAAGATTACTTTGTTCTCCGGTCTCAGGTAACTCGCAATAACCTTCTTGCTGGCATCGAAATCGCCGTGGGTATCGCCAACAAAGATGGCACGCCCAGATTTGAGACGGATCAGGTTTTTCTCAGCTTCAAACCTCTCCTCAGCCTCCAAAAGCAGATTCTCTATTTCATCCCTGGTTAATGCTGATACTATGTCAGGGTCCTGGATCATGCTTTCATATTTTTTCATTTCCCCCAAATTTGGCTCCTTCGAGTGACGACTAATCGTCCCAAAGGGGATTTATCACCAGACCGGTGGGCGTCTTGGGATAAAAGTAGGTGGATTTTGGGGGCAGCCTGACCCCCGTGTCAGCTGCCGCTAGCACGCTGGAGATGGGGACAGGATTGAGAAGAAAGGCCAGCTGAAAGGCTCCCGAATCCACCCAAGATAAAGCCTCCAAACCGTCACGGGTATATTCGAGGCAACTGTCCTCCTTCTCAGCGCTATCTATGCCCAGCATCTGGCGCAAGATCAGCCAATGAAGCAGGCTTACATCCAAATCCTTCAAAGGGCGTGGCCAGTCCGCCGGCATCCTTTCCACAAGGGCTTCCTTTTCCCGGGCCTCCAGCAAGCAGAGGTGCTGCCCATGTAGGCCGTAAAGACCGAGGATCGCCCCCCTGTACCCCTCCCTTTTTAGGGCATGCAGCCAGCTTTCCAAGGTCTCGCTCTGGGTTGCTAGAGGAGGAACTAGCTCTTTGTGGAAATAGGAACCAAGTCCCTTCTCCAGCCCTTCCAGCCTTCCCGCTTCCAGACCCTGCACCAAGCGATGGGGAGTGAACATGATGAGATTTGGATCCTCGGAGTCCATCAGAACCATCATCACGAAATTGAAGGCTTCCTTACCGCTATAGGAGGAATTGGCAGAGCGCCGCTCCATGTGGTAGGCCAAAGCTGTCTCATAGCGATGGTGCCCGTCGGCAATATAGAGGATCTTGTCAGCAAAGAAATCGCAGACCCGGGCAATAGTTTTTTCGTCGGTCACCACCCATATATAGTGAGCTACCCCGTAGTCATCCACTGCGCTTAAGGTAGGGCTTTTCGGTGTCACCTCCCGAAATAGCGACCCAATGCCCTCCCCCTCATGTTGAAACATTGCCATTATGGGATTGAAGTTGGCCCGGCATGACTGGAGAAGACGGCGGCGGTCAAGGGCAGGCTCCCTCATCGTCCTCTCATGAAGGCGAATCTGGCCTGTGCTTAAATCCTCAAGCCTTACACGGGCGATGAGACCGAAGCGGCTTCTTAAGCTATTTTGATGGCGAAAGCGGTGCTCCACGAGATAGAAAGCTGGATGCTCCTCCCTGACTAAGATGGCTTGGCGGAGCCAGCTCTCCATGGTCTGGGCAGCCCGAGTGTATTTATTGTCCCTGGGTGAGTCCTCTGGTCGCTCCTCTCCAAACTCAAGCCTGATCACATTGTAGGGGCTTCTAAGGTGGTAGAGAATTTGCTCCTCAGAGGAGATCACATCAAAAGGGGGGCTGATCACCAGGGAAAGGTCGCCAATTTGCTCCAGATTGTAGCGGAGACCGCGAAAAGGTTGGACATCGGCCACGCTGTTTACCCTCCCCAAAAAGGAGTATACCAAGATGACCAATAAAGGTCAATGAGAGGATAAAAAGAACCCAAATCTATCCTTGACCTCTACCCCCTTTGCTGCTATCCTTTGGCAGAGAGTTTTTGGGAGGGCAAAATGTTCAAAACAAGAGTAACCGAGATGCTTGGCGTGGAGTATCCCCTAATTGCCGGGACGTTGCAGGCCCTTTCAAGGGCGGAGCTGGTGGCGGCTGTGGCCAACGCCGGGGCCCTCGGGATCATCCCCTCAGCCACCTTCGATACCAAGGAGGCATTGCGCGATGAGATCCGCAAGACGAAGAGCCTCACCGATAAGCCCTTCGGGGTGAACGTCAACCTGTTCCCCATGTTGATGCCGGTAAGCATCGAGGAGTACATCGATACCGTTCTCGAAGAGGGGGTAAAGGTTATCGAAACCTCGGGGCGAAGCCCTGCACCCTACGTGGAGCGGATCAAAGGCGGCGGCGTCATCCACATGCATAAATGCGCCAGGGTAAGGGACGCCAGAAGTGCGGAGCGTGTCGGGGCAGACATCGTGGAAATAGTGGGCTTCGAGTGTGGCGGTCACCCCAGCATGGAGGAGATTACCACCCTGATTCTCCTTCCCCAAACGGTGGATGCGGTGCAGATCCCCGTGGTCGGGGGAGGCGGCTTTGGCGATGCTCGCGGATTTATCGCTTGCCTCGCCCTGGGGGCTGAGGGGGTTCTTATGGGCACCCGCTTCATGGTCACCAAGGAGTGCTTAATTCACGACAACTTCAAAGAAGCCTTCGTGACTGCAACGGAAACGGCCACCATGATCGTCCAAAAATCCATCGGCGACCCGCTTAGAGTGATCAGGAACGAGACTGCGGAGAAGATCCTTGAGATGGAGCAGACGGGCACCACCCTTGAGGAGCTTATACCCCTAATTGCCGGTGAGAGAGGACGTGAGGCAATGGCAAAGGGCGACATTCAAGGTGGAATCACGTCCTGCGGTCAGGTGGTCGGGCTGATCCATGATGTGCCCAC
>JAUXBC010000067.1 GCA_030619615.1 Dehalococcoidia bacterium | reverse complement strand
CGGCCCGCCACCAATGACCATGACCCGCTTCTTGCTTCTAGCCTTCCTTAGTTCCCCCATCTCCCCCTCGTATCCGGCCTCGGGGTTGTGGAGGCAGCTCAGGAGGGGGTTCATGGGGGATCTTACCACGCAGTCCTGGTTGCAGAAAATGCAGGGGCGTATATCGTCAAAGCGCCCCTCCCGGGCCTTATCGGGAAATTCGGGATCCGCGATGAGGGCTCTGGTCAATTCTAACATATCTGCCCCGCCCTTTTCCAAAATCTCCTCTGCCTGCAAGGGGTCATCGATACGCCCGGTGGCAAAGACTGGCACATTGACCGCCTCCTTGACACCTGCCGCCAGGGGCAGGGCATAGTCGGGGGGCACATGCATGGAGGGCCAGGCCATATAAAGGCTGTAGATGCTGCCCGCAGTCACGCTGATGTAGTCGATCTTCCCTGTGGTCGCTAGCCTTGCTGCTATTTCGCAGCCCTGCTCAGGGGTAAGCCCAGCCCAGGGGGCCAGCTCATCGCCACACAGCCTGATGCCAAGGATAAGATCCTGCCCAATGGCTTCCCTCACGGCAGCGATGACCTCGTAGCAAAAACGCAGGCGATTATCCAGGCTTCCGCCGTATTCATCACTGCGGTAGTTGGTGAGCCCGGAGAGGAACTGGCGGATCAGGGAGCGCTCCGAGATGTTGATCTCCACACCGTCCAGGCCCCCCTGCCTGACATGGCGGGCAACACGGGCGAATCCCACAACCACCTCCCGGATGTCCTCAGGCTCCATCTCCTTAGGCACCTCCCTGGAGATCACATCGGGGAATGGGGATGGTGCCCACACTGACCCCTGTGAAAGGTTGCTACTGGACTGCTGGCCATTATGGTTGAGCTGAGCGAGGAGATGGGCGCCGTGGCCATGGACCGCATCGGCGATACGGCGGTACCAGGGCACGACCCGCTCATCGAAGCCAAAGATGGCTCTCTGGTAGGGGTAGTCGGAGGGATGCACTATCTGCTCCTCGATGATGATGAGCCCTACCCCACCCTTGGCCCGCTCGGCATAGTAATGAAGGTGTCGCTCTGAGGGCAGGTTATGCTCGGCGAAGTTGGTCTGATGAGCGCCGAAAACTATCCGGTTGCGCACCGGGGTGTTGCCTAGCTTGATCGGGCTGAGGAGATGCTTAAGCCGTTCGCTCATTGAGGCTCGTAATGGCGACGCACTCGGGGTCGGGATTACCCAGGGCACCTGTTACATAGAAAGAGGCGGCGATGCAGCCGCCATGGCAGGAGTGGAAAAGGAGGCAGCTCTGGCACGCCTCGACCTCATACTGCCTCAGCTGCTGAAAGACAGGGGAATCCCGCCATATGACCGAGAAAGGCTGCTCCCTGACATTGCCCGCCCAGAACTGCGGCGATAGGAGGAAGGGGCAGGCATAGACGTCACCGGTGGGGGTTATGCAACAGGTGACGCGCCCGGCTCCGCACATGCCCAGCCCATCCAGTTGAGGGCCTAGGGCTGAGAGAAAGAAGAAGGAATCGCCCGTCACCACTTCTGGGTGCTCCCTCAACCAGTAGTAAAGGTGGACATTCTGCTCCCTGGTTGGGTGCAGCAAATCCCATCTCTCCTTTCCTCGCCCTGAGGGCCTGAGCCGTGAGAGGCGTAGGCGTGCCCCGTAGGTTCTGGCCAGCTCGTAGAGGGCGTCCAGTTGCAGGAAGCTGAATCGGGTCAGAACGCAGTTGATGGAGAGGTCGATGCTGTGCCTTTGCAGCAGTGCCAGCGCCTGCATAGCCTTCCGATACGAGCCCCGACCTCGAATTGCGTCATTTGTGGCTTCGTCCACCCCGTCCAGGCTCACCTGAACCCGGAGGCCGGGCAGCGCGGCGATACGCCTGACGCTCTTTTCCGAAAGCAGGGTGCCGTTGGTGCTAACGTGGAAGCCAATGCCCTTTTGCACGGAATACTCTGCTATGTTGAAGAAGTCCGGCCGAATAAATGGCTCTCCCCCTCCAATGTTAATATAGAACACCTGCATCTCGGCAAACTCGTCGAGGAGATGCTTTGACTCCTCCAGGGAGAGTTCGTTATCAGCCCTCTTCCCAGAGGAAGAAAGGCAGTGGGTGCAGTGGAGATTACAACCATAGGTAATCTCCCAGGTGAGACAAATAGGCGCCTCAAGCCCCTGACGCAACAGCTCATAGTTCATCGATGACCCCAATGCGTTCCAGCTTTTCCAGGGCTTTCACAACCTTGCTCGAGCCGTTCAGCGCACTCTCTCCGGAACTCGTTTCCAAAACCTCGCCCGGAGTTTTCCCCTGTATCAGCTCGGAGAGGGCAGCTACAAGAGGTGGCGAGAGGAAGTAGAGATGCCCCCGCTCCCACTCGTATAATAATGCGCCAAACCTTTCCCGCCGTAGCTTAACCTTAGGAGATAACCGGTATCGGTGATCTAGCTGCACGATAACCCCCGCTTGCCACGCCGCCTGCAAAGCCTTTCTGCCTCTAGGCTGGGCCTGATTTGCTGCTGCTTCAATCCATCATTATGACCCATCGACCCACTATCTGTCGCTTCTCCATGGCCTCGTAGGCCTCGTTTACATCCTCAAGCTTGATCTTCCGCGTGATCATCTTATCCGGCCTCAATGCGCCCGCCAAATAGAGGTCAACGAGCCTGGGGATGTCAAACTGCGGGTTTATCCCCCCGTAGAGTGTGCCCACTATCGTCCTTTGCTGGAACGGCATGTAGAAGGTGGGCAAAGCCATCTCGGCCGCTATGGCCACTATACCTGAGAGAACGAAGATTGCTCCCGGCCGCATAGCGTAATAGGCCTGCAGCTGCGCCCCTTGGTCACCGATGCACTCGAATATGTAGTCGGCCCCCTTCCCCCCTGTAAGCTCGAAGACTTTGGGCACTGGGTCTTCCTTGCTGGAGTCTATGAAGTGAGTGGCACCAAGCTCCAGGGCTATTTCCCGTTTGGAACCCTCGAGGTCCACAGCGATAATAGGGCTGGCAGCAGCGAGTTTTGCGGCATTGATGGTGCTCAGGCCAACCCCACCACAGCCCCAGACCCCCACCGAGGAGCGTGGCTTCATTTTTGCCACATTGAACACTGAGCCATATCCTGTAGGGATACAGCAGCTGATAAGGCAAGCATCTTCCAAAGGAACATCCTTGGGGATCTTTACCGTGCTCGCCTCGGGGGTCACAGTGTACTGGGAGAAGCCACCGCAGAAGAACGCTTGGTGTACAGGGTTCCCCTCTTTATCCTTGTGCCTGAGGGTGCCGTCAAGCATTGTACCCCCCATGAAGGCTGCGATGGCCGTCTCGCAAAGGGTGGGATTACCGAGCATGCATTGAAAACATGTGCCACAGGACACCATCCAGCAGCATATCACGTGGTCGCCCTCCTGGAGTGTAGTCACGCCTGGGCCCACTTTCTGCACCACGCCAGCTATCTCGTGACCAGCAACTATAGGCACAGGAACTAGTGCGGCCCAGTCGCCGTTGATAGCATGCACGTCACTATGGCACACCCCGCAGGCCACAACCTTGACCAACACCTCCTTTTCCTTGGGATCATCAAGTTGGAGGGTTTCGATAGTCATGGGCTTGCCTACTTCGCGAAAGACTGCCGCCTTTACTTCCATTTTTCTTTTCCTCCTTTAGCCAGATTTACCGCGAGCAACAGGTTTCTAGGTCGCACCACCCTTTCCCGTTGCTTCTTTAGAGGGATCCGAAGACCCCTGCCCCACAACTTTCTCCGTTGCGCCCTGGCAAAGGACATTAGTTCCGTAACCATCTCCTTTCTTCAGGCAAGTCCCTTCAGTCCGCTCGGATCCAGCATGCTATTGAATACGCCTAGTACACGCCACAGATGCCATCGATGGCGATCTCTTTGATGATAAGCTCCTCCTCCAGCTCACCTTCACCCTCCAGCGGAGACGAAGGCTCTGCCAAATCGACCGCTGGTTCTGGCTCAACGGCTTGGCGATCGTCCCTCTTTGTGGGAACGGAATCTGAGACCATTGGCTACCTCGCTCTTGATCCCCCGCCTCAACCCTCAGGCCGTGACTAGGGTGTCCTTTTCCCTTAGGCTAGCACCTTCCATATAGCCTGTCAATGTCCAATAAATGGCATTGACACATTCCGTAGTGACGCCATAATATTGTCGTGATTTTTAACTTTGCATGGGAAGTCGGGGGACCTATGAACCATATTCGATGCCGGCTCAACCCAGGGGTTCGCTTGATTCCTCGGGGGGAGAATGGCTTCATCCTCCTGTCAAAACCCCTCAAGGTGTGGAAGGTCAAGGGGAGGGCTTTAGACCTACTCGCCCTCTGTGACGGCGAGCGAACCCTGGACGAGATCCTGACCACGGTTGGCATAAAGGGCGGGGTTGCCCTCTCCTTCCTTCAAAAGCTAGCAGAG
>JAUXBC010000026.1 GCA_030619615.1 Dehalococcoidia bacterium | reverse complement strand
CGCGCCGCTAAGGCAATCAAGAAGGCCGGAAAGCATTACCAAGGGGCTATATGTTATTCCCTCACCCAGCCCAGAATGGGTGGACCGGTGTACAACCTAGACTTCTATGTCAAGAAGGCCCTCATGCTGCGGGATTTGGGTGCTGATAGCATCTGCATTAAGGACCAGGCAGGGCTGATATCCCCATATGATGCCTATGAGCTAATCAAAGCCCTAAAGGAGGTCCTGGATGTCCCTGTCGAGCTCCATACCCACTACACTAGCGGGCAGGCTTCCATGTCTGTATTAAAGGCCATTGAGGCTGGGGTTGATATCATCGATAGTGCCCTATCCGTCTTTGCCTTAAGATCCTCACAACCGCCGATCGAGCCCATAGTGGTGGCTCTTTATGGAACCGATAGGGATACCGGGCTTGATATCGAGCAACTGTTCAAGTGTGGCCAGATGCTCGAGCGGATAGCCCCTAAATACAGGGATTTTCTCGACACCTCAGCGATGTCGGTCATCGACACTGGTGTGCTCGTCCATCAGATTCCGGGCGGGATGACCACCAATCTGGTGGCCCAGCTAAAGGAGGCTGATGCGCTTGATAGGTTGGATGAATGCCGGGCAATGACGGCCAAAACTCGAGCGGAGCTCGGTTATCCTCCTCTGGTTACTCCTACAAGCCAGATTGTGGGGGTTCAAGCGGTGCAGAACACCCTACTCGGGCCTTACAAGTTTATCTCTAAAGAGGTGAAGGACTACTGTTGGGGCCTATATGGCAAGACACCAGCTCCCATTGACCCTAAGATCCAGAAGATGGTTCTTAAAGGCTACGAGCGAGGCGAGAAGCCGATCACCTGTCGCGCTGCAGATATGCTGGAGCCGGAGCTGGAAAAAGCTAGAGAGGTGACCAAGGATATCGCCAAAGATGACAAAGATGTGTTAACCTACGCCCTCTATCCCACCACCGGGATGCGCTTCCTAAGATACAAATATGGATTGGATAAGGAGATCCCAGCAGATTGGAAGCCTCCCCGTGCTCCAAAGACCATGGAGGAGATAAAGCGAGAGGATGAGCTCATTGCCAAGGCGAAAGCGGGCAAGCTTGTGGAGAAGGTGGAGAAGCCAGTCCCCCCCAAGGGGCCAGGGCTTCGAGTTTACAATGTCTTTGTCGGGGATGAGTACTACCAGGTAGAGGTGGAGCCGGCTGGCGGGACACGGATTCTGACCAGAGCCGCCAACCCTCCCGCCACTGTGGCACCGCCAAGGCTGGCAGAACCTGTAGCTCCCAAGGAGACGAAAACGGCGCCGACGGTGGCTGTGGAGGGGGCTATTCTCGCACCGATGCCTGGCATGATCATCAGATACGAGGTGGAGGTAGGGCAACAGGTCAAAGCGGGCGACACCGTGGTCATCCTGGAGGCAATGAAGATGGAGTCTCCCCTCCCCACCCCTATCGATGGAACGGTCAAGGAGTTGAGATTCAAAGCAGGGGATCGGGTGGCAAAGGATGATGTGTTAGCGGTGATTGGCTAGCTATGGGGAAAACCCTCGCTGAGAAGATACTGAGCGAAAATTCGGGGGTCGATGCACAAGCTGGAGATATCGTCATTGCCAAAGTCGACCTCGCCTTCCTCCAGGACGGTACCGGACCCCTGGCACTGAGGCAGCTTCCAGCGAGCGGTCTTGATAGGGTGGCAAACCCAGAGAGGGTGATCTTGTTCTTGGATCATGCTGCGCCTAGCCCATCTCGGGAGCTTTCCAACGATCACCTCATTTTGCGCGACTTCGCCACCAAGAGTGGTGCCCAGCTTTGCGACATCGGGGAGGGCATTTGCCACCAACTGATCGTGGAATCCTATGCCAACCCCGGCGAGGTAATCGTTGGCGCTGACTCCCATACCGTCACCGCAGGGGCATTGGGTGCCTTCGCCACAGGGATGGGCTCCACCGATGTCGCCATTGCCATCGCCCTGGGAAAGACCTGGCTCAGAGTGCCGGAGAGCTTTAGGGTGGTTGTTAGTGGCAGTTTCAAAAAGGGGGTGTATGCCAAAGATTTGATGCTTCACCTTATCGGGAGCATCGGTGCCGATGGCGCCACCTATAGATCGCTGGAGTTTTGTGGAGAGACCGTGGAAAAGATGAGCATGTCGGAGCGTTTCACTTTAGCTAATATGGCGGTGGAGGCAGGGGCAAAGGCAGGGCTCTTCCCCTCCGATGAGACTACTTATCATTATCTTGAATCTCGCCGTCGCGGCGATAAGTTTCGTGCTATTGGCCCCGACCCTGATGCTAACTACGAACAAATCATCGAAATCAATGTTGCAGGCCTGGAGCCCACTGTTTCCATGCCCCACTCTGTAGATAAAATCGCCTTGGCAAAAGAGCTAAAGGGCGAAAGGATTCAGCAGGTTTTCATTGGCACCTGCACCAACGGTCGCCTTGAGGATTTAGCAGTAGCTGCGGCAATCCTCAAAGGGAAAAGGCGCTATCCCGCCACCAGGTTGATTATCGCCCCAGCCTCCAGAGAGGTGCTTGTACAGGCGATGGCTTTGGGATATATTCAAACCTTCCTTGATGCAGGGGCAGTGCTTCTTCCCCCCGGTTGTGGCGCCTGCGTGGGGGTGCATCAGGGGGTCCTTGGCGATGGGGAGCGGTGCTTCTCCACGGCAAACCGCAATTTCAGGGGGCGCATGGGTAATCCCGAGGCTTTCATCTACCTCGGGAGCCCAGCCACCGCCGCCGCCACTGCTATCGCTGGGGAGATCATCGACCCTAGAGAGATGCTTTAAATGAAGGGAGGCTTAATAAAATGAGAAGCGCAGTAGCTCTTGGTGTAGCTTTGGGCGTAGCGTGTGGCCTCTATTTGTTTACGACTGGTTTGGTCGCCGTTTACGTCGACTGGGGAAGGGAGTTTGTTGATGTCATTGGCTCAGTCTATGTTGGCTACGAGGCGACACTGGTGGGTAGCTTCATTGGTCTAGGCTGGGGCTTTGTAGACGGGTTTATCGGCGGGTTTATCATAGCCTGGATCTATAAGTGGCTGGGCGGGAAAAAATAGAAGCTGAGAAAGCTGGCTAAGATGCTTAGGGCAAGGGCCTTCAAGTTCGGCGATAATATCTCCACCGATGACATCACACCGGGAAGGTGGTTCCACCTGAGGAGCAATTTGCCTGAGCTGGCGAAGCATCTCATGGAGGATGTCGACCCCAGCTTCGCTTCCAAGGTGAAGCCTGGCGATTTCATTGTGGCCGGCAAAAACTTTGGGCTGGGCTCAAGTCGAGAGCACGCCGCCGTCATCATCAAGATGGCTGGGGTGAGCGCCATCCTGGCAAAGTCGGCGGCAAGGATATTTTTTAGAAATGCCATCAATGTGGGCCTCCCTCTTCTCATATGTGATACCGATAGGATAGGCGACGGGGATGAACTGGAGGTCGACCTCGAGGGGGGCAGGGTCAGGGATGTTACCAATGGAGCGGAGCTCCCTTTAGGCAAGTTCCCCGATGTGATGCTCAGGATCCTTGAGGAGGGTGGGCTTATCCCTTATATTAAGAAATATGGAGACTTTGAGATCCGGTCTTAGAAAGGAGTGCCTTGGCCTATACTATTACCCTGATCCCCGGCGATGGCATCGGTCCCGAGGTTACTCAGGCTGCGGTAAGGGTTCTTGAGGCCACAGGGGTTGAATTCCACTGGGAGCTGGCTTTCGCTGGCGATCGGGCCCAAGATATGTATGGCACCCCTCTCCCCAATTATCTCCTCGACTCGATAAAGAGAAACAGGGTAGCCCTTAAAGGACCGATAACCACCCCTGTGGGCTCAGGCTTTCGAAGCGTGAATGTGGCGCTGAGAAAGAAGCTGGACCTCTATGTTTGCCTTCGCCCCTGCAAGAGCTATGCCGGAGCTCCTTCACTTTACCCGGATGTGGACATTGTAGTGGTGCGGGAAAATAGCGAAGACCTCTATATGGGGATCGAGTATCGGAGGGACACACCTGAAGCAGCAAGGCTTGTCCGCTTCATCGCTGAGGAAAGCGGGGATAGGGTCAAGGAGGATTCGAGCTTTAGCATCAAGGCGATCTCCCAGAGCGCCTCTAGAAGAATAGTGCAGTATGCCTTCGACTATGCAACAGCCAATGGTCGGAGGAAGGTGACCGCGGTTCATAAGGCAAATATCATGAAGTATACCGATGGGCTTTTTCTCTCCACCGCCTCCGAGGTCGCCAGAGATTACCCCGATATTGAATTTGAAACCATAATTGTCGATAGCCTTTGTATGCAGCTAGTGAGGTTCCCACAGCGACATGACGTCCTCGTCCTCCCCAATCTCTACGGTGATATCGTCTCTGAGCTCTGCGCCGGTCTTATCGGTGGCCTTGGGCTAGCCCCAGGAGCCAACATAGGGGATAACATCGCTGTCTTCGAACCGACCCACGGCAGCGCCCCTAAATACACCGCTCAAAACAAGGTGAACCCCATGGCAATGATGCTCTCAGGGGTGCTGATGCTGCGCCACCTCGGTGAGAAGGAGACCGCCGATAGGGTGGAGAACTCCATAGCACAGGTTATCGCTGAGGGGAGCTCGCTTACCTACGATATGAAGCCCGAGCGCAACGACCCCACAGTGGTGGGCACCTCCCAGGTGGCTGATGCGGTAATAAAAAAACTGAGGGGGTAAGGAAATGCGAAAAAAAGTTACCGTTGTCGGTGCAGGAAATGTGGGCGCCTCTTGCGCTCAGCGGATCGCTGAGAAGGGGTATGCCGACGTGGTGCTGGTGGACATCATCGAGGGGATACCTCAGGGCAAAGCCCTGGACATGCTCCAGAGCGGACCAGTCGTTGCCTCCGATTCCCGGCTCATCGGCACCAATAGCTATGAGGAGACACAAGATTCCGACATCGCCATCATCACCTCAGGGGTGCCAAGAAAGCCAGGGATGAGCCGCGATGACCTGCTTCTCACCAATGTGGAGATCGTAAAAGGGGTCACCGAGAGCGTGATCAAGCATTCCCCCAACTGTATCATCATCATGGTTACCAACCCCCTGGATGCGATGGCTCAACTGACGCTTCATGTGAGCAAGTTGCCAAGAAGTCGCGTCATCGGTATGTCTGGCATCCTCGATACCACCAGGTTCAGAACCTTCCTCGCCATGGAGCTGGACGTCTCGGTGGAGGACGTCTCCGCCTGCGTGTTGGGGGGACATGGCGATACCATGGTACCTATCCCCAGACTTACCACCGTGGGTGGCGTCCCCATAACCGATATCCTGCCCCAAGAGACCATCGACCGCATCGTGAACCGCACCATAAAAGGCGGTGGCGAGATCGTCAGCCTTTTAAAGGCGGGTAGCGCCTACTACGCCCCCTCAGCGGGGGTTACCCAGATGGTGGACTCGATAATCCTGGATAAGAAGAGGGTCCTCCCCTGCGCCGCCTATCTGGAGGGCGAATATGGCATCGAGGGCGTATTTGTTGGCGTCCCAGTTAAGCTTGGGGCCAGGGGGATCGAGCAGATCATCGAGATAAAGCTCACCCCTGAGGAGGATGCCGCGCTGAAGAGATCGGCGGAGGCGGTGAGGGAGCTGATCGAGGTGATGAAGCTGGGGTAGGGACGCCCGATATGAAAGATATCGATTGCAGTGAGGTGACGCAAACGGTGGCTCGCCTCTGTCAGGAGGCGAATTTCGACCTCGGCGAAGATGTCCTAGATGTCTTGAGGAGGGCAAGGGAGAGCGAGGAATCACCCCTGGGACGCCAGGTCCTGGAGCAGATCCTGGAGAACGCCAATATCGCAAAGAGCGAAAGAATCCCCCTTTGTCAGGATTGTGGCACCACGGTGGTTTTCCTCGAGGTAGGGCAAGATGTCCATTTCACCGGCGGCGGCCTATATGCCGCTGTGGAAGAGGGAGTCCGCCAGGGCTATAGCCAGGGCTATCTTCGCAAGTCCATAGTGAGCCAGCCCTTTTCGGCAAGGGTGAACACTAAAGATAACACCCCCTCGATAATTCATGTGGAAATGGTGGCCGGAGATAATCTCCACATTACGGTGATGCCCAAGGGCGGCGGCAGCGAGAATATGAATCGCCTCGCCATGCTCAAGCCCGCCGAGGGTCGACAAGGCGTCATCGACTTCGTAGTTAAAGCTGTGGAGGAGGCAGGAAGCAACCCCTGCCCCCCAGTCATCGTCGGCGTGGGAATTGGAGGCACAGCAGACAAAGCAATGATCCTGGCAAAGAAGGCGCCCCTGCGCAAAGTGGGGGAGCCCAATGCCGACCCTGAGATCGCGGAGCTGGAGAGGGAGATCCTGGAACGAATTAATAGCTTGGGCATTGGACCGGAGGGCTTTGGCGGAAGGACCACTGCCCTGGCGGTACATGCCGAGGTCTTTCCCACCCACATCGCCAGCCTCCCGGTAGCGGTCAACCTGCAATGCCACAGCGCCCGGTACAAGGAGGCAGTGCTTTAGAAATGAGAATTGAGATCTCGGCCAAAAGGCTGCAGAGCGATTTTGTTAAGAAGGTTGAGGAGATCAGCGGCCAGACCCTGCCCTCTTGCTACCAGTGTGGCAAGTGCTCGGCAGGCTGTCCTATGTCCTTCGCCATGGACCTCCTCCCCAATCAAATTATTCACCTTGTGCGACTGGGGCTGGAGGAGGACATCGCCAAATCAAAGACCATCTGGTTATGCGCCTCCTGCCTCACCTGCTCCGTTCGCTGCCCCAGAGGGGTGGACCTATCAAGGATAATGGAGGCCTTAAGGCTTATCACCTTAAGGAAGAATATCGATTATGTGGAGCCATCAAGGATTGCGGCGGAAATTATTGCCGAGCTTCCTCAGATAGCCTTGGTCAGTAGTTTCAGGAAGCTCACCGCCTGAGGGGAAAGGATGGACCTAAGTTACTATCCGGGATGCACCCTAAAGACCAAGTCAAAAAATCTGGAGGATTCCGCCATCGCCTCCATGACCGCCTTGGGGATCAATCTAGTGGAGCTGCCCCGGTGGAACTGCTGTGGCACAGTATATTCTTTGGCGGATGACGACCTGGTGCATCATCTGGCCCCACTTCGCAATCTCATTCGAGTGAAAGAAGAGGGAAATGGCAGGGTGCTTACCCTGTGTTCCTTTTGCTATAACACCCTGAAAAGGGCTAACCTGCTGATAAAGAACGACCAGGAGAAGAGGAATACCATCAATAGTTTCATGGAGGAAGAGGCAGACTATGAGGGGGAGGTTGAGGTAGTCCATCTTTTGCAGATATTAAGGGATGAAATAGGCTGGGAAGGTGTCTCCGAGAAGGTGGTGGTTCCCCTCCAAGGGTTGAAGGTGGCCCCCTACTATGGTTGCACCCTGCTCCGCCCCCAAGAGGTAGCAATAGACCAGGTGGAAAGGCCCACCATAATGCAGCAATTGCTTCAAAGCCTGGGTGCTGAGGTGGTAGATTTCCCCTTTGCCACCGAATGCTGCGGCTCCTTCCAGATAGTGGGTAATCCGGAATTTGTGCTCGATTGTGCCTGGAATATATTAAGCTCAGCGCTGAGGTGGGGGGCAGAGGCCCTGGTTGTTAGCTGCCCCTTGTGCGATTTCAATCTCGGTCAAAGGCAAAGGGAGATAAGCAATAGATATAGCGAATTCAGGGAGATGCCCATCCTTTATTTCACCCAGCTTCTCGCCCTCTCTTTGGGACTTGGCGCTGAGGTATGTCGCTTCGACCTGAACTATGTAGATCCTCGACCTCTTCTAGAGAGTAAGGGACTAATAAGGTGATATCGTGGAAAGGATTGGGGTTTTTCTTTGCCATTGCAGCCTCCTCAGGCCTATAGACATCCAACGGGTGCTAGGGGCGATTAGTGAAAAGCCAGGCGTGGTCTATGCCGCCCCTCACCAAGATATGTGCACCGATCCCGGACTGGCGCTAGTTAAGAACACCGTAAAAGGCGAAAAACTCGATGGGGTGGTGCTCACCAGCTGCTCCCCCTCCCTTCACGGGGAGGTCTTCCGTGATGCCCTAGCCTCAGTGGGCTTAGCCTCTCACCAACTGGAGATTGCCGACCTCAGGGGTCAGGATGGGATCGAGGAGGCTACCGAGCAGGCTATCGAGGCTATCACTAGAGCCGTGGAGAGGCTGCGGATAAGCCTGCCAACTATTACATCCAAGGTTCCCATCACCAAAAGGGCTTTGGTGATCGGGGGAGGAGTAGCCGGAATTAGGGCTGCCCTGGACATCGCTGATAGTGGATACGAGGTAATCCTGGTGGAGAGGACCTCCAGCATCGGGGGGCACATGATCCAGCTTTCAGAGACCTTCCCCACCCTCGATTGCCCCCAGTGTATCGAGACCCCCTGGATGGTTGATTGCGGCCAGCATCCCAACATAAAGATCATGGCCTATAGCGAGGTGGAGGCTGTCTCAGGCGAGATAGGGAATTTCCGAGTCAGCATAAGGAGAAAAGCCAGCTATGTTGATTGGGATAAGTGCACCGGGTGCGAGGAATGCACCAAGGTCTGCCCCGTGGAGTGGTATGCGCCCTTCGAGTGCGGCGTAGGCACCAGGAAGGCCATCTACAAACCCTTCCCTCAGGCCGTCCCCAATAAGGCGGTGATTGAGAAAAGGGGCATCGCCCCCTGTCGCGCTGCCTGTCCTGCTGGGGTCAATGGACAGGGCTACGTCGCACTGATCTCCCAGGGGAAGTTTAAGGAGGCGCTGCATCTAATTCAAAATGCCCTTCCCTTCCCTTCAATATGTGGCAGGGCATGCCATCATCCTTGCGAAGACAAGTGTAACAGAAAAGAGGTGGATGAGCCTGTCGCCATCCGGCCACTAAAGAGATTTGTGGCCGATTGGGCTGCGCAGCTTGAGGAAGGGCAACCGGAGGCCCTGGCTCCTACGCGGGAGGAAAGGGTTGCCATTGTTGGCGCAGGGCCCGCGGGTCTAACCTGTGCCCTGAGACTGTTGGAGAAGGGTTACCCCGTTACCGTCTTCGAGGCCTCTGATAAGCCGGGGGGCATGATGGTAAGCTGCATCCAAGATTATCGCATTCCCCGTGAAATAGCCAACCGGGACATAAACGCCCTCCTCAGCCGTGGCATTCAAGTAAGAACAAATACTAAGGTTGGAAGGGACATAACCCTAGCCGAACTGGGGAAGGAATATAAGGCCATCTTTATTGGCATAGGGGTTCAAGAGCCGAGGAAGCTCCCTCTGGATGGTGTAGATACCAAGGGAGTGCTTTATGGACTGCCTTTTTTGAGAGAGGTAAAGGAAAAGGGGAAAGCCGAGGATCTTGGTGAAAGGGTGATCGTCATTGGAGGGGGGAACGTAGCCATAGACTGCGCCAAGTCCGCGCTTAGAGTGGGCGCCAATGAGGTCCATATCCTTTGCCTTGAGACCAGAGACCTGACATCCAGGGACAGGATGCCCGCTCACGATTGGGAGATTGAAGAGGTAGAAGAGGAGGGAGCAATCATTCACGGCTCCCTGGGACCGAAGAAGATCGTG
>JAUXBC010000027.1 GCA_030619615.1 Dehalococcoidia bacterium | reverse complement strand
GTTCTGGGGAAAGCTCCTTCCCGGCAAACCCCTCCAGCGTCTTCCTAAAGGTATTCAGCTCCGCCTCGAAGAACTCAAAGGATGCATCGTGAAGCGTATGGGGTATATCTATAAAGTGAGTATAGGGGTGCTTTATATAATACCTCCAAAGATGAGCCACCTTCTCACATTCATCGCAAACATGAACCCCAATAAACCCATCGAGGAAGTCGTACCTGCCTTTCAACCCAATGTCAAGACAGCTCCGCAGGAAGGGGCAGACCACCGTTGGCAGGTAGGCATCGGCCTCGGTTATCGCCTCCGTCATATCCCCTAGGATTCGATAGGGAACCATCTCCAGGGCGGTGATCATCTCCAAAGGGGGATAGATGCAAAAATAGCCTATTATCCTCTTCCCTTCGGCCCTTAACTCTTTGGCCCTTTTATCTCGATCCTGGTATATCTCCTTGGCCCTGGCCAAACCTTTATTTTCCGCCATCGTGAAACCTCCTTTTTAATTCTATCACCACCCTAGTCCCTCTTCCTTCCTAACCCTCCTGTAGTGCTCCATCGTTTCGACGAAGGCCTCCGCCTCGTTCAAAGCCTGTGCCTGATCGAAAACCCTTAGGTCCACAATATCGCCCTGAACGACAAGGGAGGGGACCTTTAGGCTTTCCATCAGCCTGTCGCGGGCGTGCATAAGGTAGAAGGTGGCGGAGCGGCAGGAGATGAGGGGATGCAGCATCGTCCCATCGCATTTGTAGTCCCTGACCCACTCCAGATAGCCGCTGACCATGGTTGTGGCCTCCCCTGCTCTCAGGGCGCCAGGGGAACGACCAGCGAGCATCTGATGGACGTATCGGGCGATGCGCTCCAGGGGGTCGCTGACCCCCTCCAGATCCAAGGGCAGCGGCGCGTGATAGTACAGGCTCTCGATGACGAAATTCCACCCCCTTTCGGCGAGGGTATCGAAGAACCTCAGGCTATGCCATGGGGGGAGCTCGGCGAAGAACAGCCGATATTTCTCATCGGCAACAGCCCCTATCTTGCCATCTACCCTCTGCTTCACCTCATCATACAGCTTCCGATAGAGCTCCAGCGACTCCTTCTCCCCCGACATGTAGTAGCAGGGGACCATACAGGTCCAGAAGTCTCGGGAGTGCATGGGGCAGGGGACAGCCTTGCGCAGCTCATTGGCCTCATGCCATAGGCGGAGCACCTGTTCCGTATTATCCACCACTTCGCTCAATTTATCCCAGTCCATCTTCTTGCCCAAAAGACGCTCCATGAAAGAGACGAATTCCCTCAATTCTTTGACCATGAACTTGATGGTGTACTCGTAGACCCCTTCTAGGGCGCTCTCCTTCACCCCGGGGGTGGGGAACTCCAGGACCCATACCGGAACATCCATGTAGCGCCCCAGAGCCTGGAACCACTTATACCTGGCATCGCAGAAGGCGCCTGAGCTCAACAGCACCACGGGCTTGGCCATGCCCCCTAAAGGGGCCTCGGCAGGAATCTCCCCCAATTCCATCATCTTCGTTGTATAGCCCAGGGTATTCCTGGCATAGCCGCAGATGTGGCTGGGGAAACCCTCAGCCTCGCAGCGCTCCAGGTAAGCCTCAGCAGCACCATCGGCGGCGCAGGCTGCCCCGTAGTTCTCGGGGTAAATGGTGACCACATCCATGGCCTTAAGTATTGGGTCGCCCTGCCACCAGTTAACCATGGCCCAAGCTGTAGGCACCCCCGCTCTGGAGGCCTCGATACCATCGAGGTACATCTTATCCACCAGGGCACGGAACTCCCTAACTACTGCCAGCCTATTTATCGCCTTCTTCTTTTCCTCAGTAGCCATAACTACACCTCCTTCAACGGTTATGGGGACCTGCTTCCCGTTAATATGATAGCCGTTAGGGGGCAAGGTCGTCAAGGGGGCGGTCTCACGGTTCCGCTTCACGACCTCATGTTCCATCCTCCGCTTGGGGGTTCCCTATAGAGTCGCGAATCTCACCATTGAGATTCTGTAGAATGGTTATATAATCCTGAGCAGTGGGGGGTGAGAGCATGGATTTTCGACTTACCGAGGAACAGGAGGCACTTAAAAAAGAGTTTGAGGACTTTTTTGAGGAGGCGAAAAAGCTTCTCGATTATTTTGACCGACTAAAGCAGCAGGCGAGCGCTGAGGAAGCGGAGATCCAAGAGCCCTTGGAATTTAGCACCGAGGAGCTCCTTGGCGAGGTGGAGCGATTCCTCAAAAGGGAGAGAGAGCAGGAAGAGGGCAATTAGCCTATCATCTCCACAAAAGCCTGAACCCTTGTCCTCAATGCTGCCAAAGCCCCTTCGCTGTAGTCATGCTCCAAATACGTATTGGGAAGGCCTAGGCTGTCCAAATAATCCTTAATCTGGGGCGCTTCAAAACCGTGACAATCGCAATACCTCACAGACTGAAGAATTACTCCATTGACATTCCATCCTTTGGCGTAGTCTTTGATATAGCCAAATCTGCTTTCCAGGTCTGCCATGTAATCTTTGCTAGTCTCACCATAAACAGCATCCATGTATGTACGAGGACACCTAAGCTCCACTAAATAGTGATAGGCTAAACCATCTATTGGATCCTCAGTGAGTTTCACATCTGTCCAATAAGCTCTGGTGCCTCCACAATGATCGTCCACTACCAAATTGGCCTCAGCAGTTTCAATTATCTCGATAAGCGATATATCATCTATAGTGCTGCTCCAAATAAGAAGCCTTGCCGGCTTCTTTTGCGGGCCATCCTTACGCTCTTTGACCTCAGTTATAACCTGCTTTAATAGCTCATTTCCTTCCTCTACGGGGATGCTCATCAAGGCTTTTATTACTTGAAGGGTTTCCGTTCCTGATATAAGAGGTGGGTCGGGCTTTCTCAACTCATACATCTCTCTTACCAGGGATCGCTGCTGGTTATGGGCTTCAATGGCTCGCTTAAGTTTCTCTGAGGATAGCTCTTTTCCGGCAAAGGACTCCAGGGTCTTCTTCAGGTCCTTTAGTCCCTCCTTAAAGTAATCCTGGGATGCTTTGTGTACTGTACCAGGCACATCTAAAAAGTGGAAATAAGGGGAGCTTATTAAACATTCCCAAACATGAACTGTTTTCTCTTGAGCATCACAACTATGAGCCACAACCATTCCATCTAAGAAGTCATAGCTGCCTTTCAACCCTAGATGAAGACAGCTACGCATAATAGGGCAAAAAGCTGCGGGCAGGCCTCTATCTGCCTCGGCCGTTGGTTCCTTCATATCCCCAAATATCCTGTAGGGTACTAGGTCAAGGGCCGTCATCATCTCTGATGGGGAGTAGATACAGGGGTAGCCCACTATCTTCTTACCCTCCGCCTTGAGCTCTTTGGCCCTACGAGGCCGATCCTGATAAATTTCCCTTGCTCTAGCAAGCCCCTTGGTTTCGGCTACCATTCCTTAAACCTCCTTATGCTCGATTTCGCCATCCCATCACCAATCAAATCCCTCTTCCTTCCTCACCTTCTTGTAATGTTCCATGGTCTCCTCAAATGGTTCTGCCTTGCTCAAGGCATCGGCAGGATCAAATAGCCTGAGGTCTACAATATCCCCTTCTATTACTATTGAAGGAACCTTTACCTTTCGCATCAGCATTTCCTGGACATACTTCAAGTGGGTAGAAGCGCTGCGGCAAGTGATAAGGGGGTGGAGAAATGCCCCATCATATTTGTATTCCCTAGCATACACCAAATAGGGATAGCCCATATAGCCAAAATACTCCCTCTCTTTCATAGCGCCTTCAAAATAGCCAACCTGAGATTGAAAGGTAAGCCTAGCGATGCGCTCCAAGGGGTCGCTGACTCCACTCAGATCTATAGGTATGGGTGGGTGATAGGCCCAGCTCTCGATCACAAAGTTCCAGCCCCTCTCAGCCAACCTATCGAAAAATCCCAGGGAATGCCACGGAGGAAGCTCACTAAATGCCAATCGATATTTCTCTTCAGCGATAGCTCCTATATGGTTGTCTACCCTGTACTTCACCTCATTATATATATCTCGATACAGCTCCAGCGTGTCTTTGACATCCCCCAGTAGGAAGAACGAAGCGGGCATGGCACTCCAAAAATCTCGGGAATGCATAGGACATGGTTTTGCCTTGCGCAGCTCATTAACCTCGTGCCACACCCGGTTAAGCTCTATCGTAGTGTTCACTGTTTCATCTAATATACTCCAGTCCATCTTCCTACCTAATAAGCGTTCCAAGAAAGTAACAAATTCTCTTAGTTCTTTGACCATGAAATTAATGCAGCGTTCATAAACGCCTTCCATGAACAGTTCCTTGACCCCGGGAATAGGCATCTCCAATGTCCACACAGGAACCCCCATATAGCGCCCCAATGCCTGGAACCATTTATACCTGGCATCACAAATGATATCTGAAGCCAATAGCAGTACAGGTTTAGGCATCCCTCCCATGGGGGCCTCCGGTGGTATTTCCCCTCCAAACTCCTTCATCATCCTTGACGTGTAGCCAAAAGTGTTTCGACTATAGCCACATAGATGAGTGGGGAAACCATCCGCGTCAGCGCGATCCAAATAAGACTCGGCAATCCCCGCAGAGGCACAAACGGTGCCAAAATTTTCTGGGTAAACAACTTCTAAATCCATGGCCTTGAGGATAACATCACCCTCCCACCAGTTAACCATGGCCCAAGCTACGGGTTTTCCTGCCCTCATCGCTTCAACGCTTTTCTGGTATGATTTATCTACTTCAGCTCGAAGTGGATACATCGATTTCAGTCTGCTTATTGCTTTCTTTTTTTCCTCAGTAGCCATAGCTACACCTCCTTAAACGGTTATGGGGATACGCTTTCCGTGAATATGATAGCCATCAGGGGCAAGGTTGTCAAGGGGACGGTCTTATGGCCCCGCTTTACGACCTCATGTTCCATCCTCAGCTGGGGGGTTGCCTACAGAGTCACCAATCTCACCATTGACATTCTGTAGAATGGTTTTATAATCGTGAGTAGTAGGGGGTGAGAGCATGGACTTTCGACTTACCGAGGAACAGGAGGCACTTAAAAAAGAGTTTGAGGACTTTTTTGAGGAGGCGATGAAGCAGGCTCCCCCAGGCTGGGCGGGGGGCTTGGAGGCCCCCTTTGCCACTGACGAGGGCTTCGCTTTTCATCAGGCGGTGGCACGCAAGCTGGGGGAGAAGGGGTGGCTCTCCCTGCCCTGGCCCAAGGAATACGGAGGGCAGGAACACTCCCAAATCGAACAGCTCCTCTTCAGCGAGGTGATGGGATACTATAGGGCACCTGGGGTCGACATCTGGGGTGTCGGCATGCTGGCCCCTACCTTGCTGCTTTCTGGGAGCGAGGAACAGAAAAAGGAGCACCTGCCACCCATTGCCGGAGGGGGATTACTGTGGTGCCAGGCATGGAGCGAGCCTAACGCCGGCTCCGATCTAGCATCGCTGACCACCAAGGCTGTAGAGGATGGGGATGATTACGTTCTTAACGGGCAGAAGATCTGGACCACTGCTGCTCACCGCGCTGACTGGATGTTCACCCTGGCCAGAACCGACCCCGAGCTGCCTCGGCACCGGGGGCTCTCCTACTTCCTGGTCGATATGAAGACCCCGGGGATCACCATCCGCCCCCTTAGGGACATGGCAGGTAATCACCTGTTCAATGAGCTCTTCCTTGACGACGTGCGGGTTCCCAAGCGGAACATGGTGGGCGAGAAGAACCGTGGTTGGTACGTCACCCTGATGACGATGAACTTTGAAAGATCTGGCATAGGTGCCTTTTCCGAATCGAAGCGGACCTTGGAGGAGTTGGTGGAGTTTATTAAGGAGACAAAGCGGGATGGCGAAGTCCTGGCCCAAAATCCCTTCATAAGGCACCGCTTGGCCCAGCTAGCCATCGAGATCGAGGTTGGGCGAGCCCTGTCATACCGCATCGCCTGGGTGCAGCAGGCGGGAGGCATACCCGCCGCTGAGGCGGCAGCGGCTAAGGTATACGGCACCGAGCTCGGTCAGCGCCTCGCCTATCTGGGGTGCCAGATCATGGGCCTCTACGGGCAGGTGAAGGAATCGAAATGGGCACCACTACAAGGGACATTTGAGAATGCCTATCAAACCTGCGTTGGTATGAACATCGCCGCTGGCACCTCGGAGGTCATGAGGAACATCATCGCCACCAGGGGATTGGAGCTGCCCAGGGAGCCTTAGTGACCCCAGGCTCTCCCCATTTTATTAGCGCCTATACGGAGATGAGGAACTCGCACATCCCGTCCCGGGGCATCGTTTTTGCCATTTCAATCTTTATCTTATCCCCGGTCTTCCCGGCGGCGGTCTCAAAGCTGGCAAGACACATCCCTTTGCAGGGAAGGTCTTTAAGCCCAGCCTCCTCCATCGCTTTCTGCACCACACAGCTGGAGACCTGGAGCACCAGCTCCTTCGTGGTGGCCTTAGCGATGTTCCAGCGGTCGGTGGGTCTCGAGGCCAGGATGGAGAGCTCAACATAGCGCTCAAGGCGATGGGGGAAGGATATCCCTGTCTGCTTGGCGACCCTCTCCAGCATCTCCCCGGTGCGATCGATATACTTTCCATCGGCCAGCTCAATGGTCAGCTTCATCACTTCCTTGCCGAAGCCCTCCAGGGCCTCCCGAGTGCCCTTTTTATCCTTTCCCTTCAGGCTTTCCACCAGCGCCTTAATATCAAAGCGGGCAGTGACCTCCTCGACAAGCCCCCGATCGGCATCGAAGGGCAGGGGTTTTCCCGGCTCCTCCACGGTCATCAATTTTTCCCTTATTGGCTTGGCGTACTTCCAACCCATGGTCATCTCTTAATACCTCCGCTAAAAGCTCACCTGGATGGCATTTTGGGGGCAGACCTCGACACAATCCATACAGCCGGTACACTTGTCAAAGCGAACCCCCCTCAGTATGAAGTGGCTGGGGTCGGTTTCCCGGAACTTCTGGGGGCCTACATCGGTGCCCAGCCCTAGAACGTGTGTCGGGCAAATGAGAAGGCACTTGCGGCAGGAGAGGGGGTCATTGCACTTTTCGTCGTCTACAGTGATCGTAGCCAGCATCTTCATCCCTTTCTATTGATTCTTACCAAACGTTGGCTAGGGAGGGCAGGCTGGCCCGCTCCACCAGGGTGATCGCCTCTTGGTCACACTCCGTGGCACACAGGCCGCAGCCGAAGCACTGGAACTCGTCAATATAGGCCTTGTTCCTGGTGGGGGCGAAGCTTAGCGCCCTAAATTGGCACCGCGCCACACAGTTCGCGCAGCCATTGCAAAGCTCGGGGTCTACCTTGGCCACATAATGCCCCCTCCACAGCACCCTGACCCCAAAGTCGAGCACAGTCCTGATAAAGCCGCAATCTGGGTAGTCGCAGTTACACAGACCGGCGAGATAGGGGGTGCCAAAGGTGGCAATGGTTTGCACCAGGCCCCTCTTGTTCAGCTTGGTCAAAGCCTCCTTCGCCTCATCGGGGGTGAGGAAGTGGACCCCCCCTCGATAGGTGTCGGGCCAGCGCTCCCACTTATACATCCCAGGACCCATGCCCATGCAGGTGAAGTTCTCCTCATCGGGGAGACCCACCATGGAGCGGCGGCAGGCGCAGGTCATCAGGGAGATGGGATATATGATGTCGGTGACCTTGAGGGCCTCATCCAGGGTGATAACCTGGCCGAAGTGGGTGCCCCAGGACACCTGCTCAGCCTCCCGCTTCATCCTCTCCATAGCCTCATAGTCATTCCTCTCCCTGGCCTCAAGAAACTCCCTCCCCAAAATGGCCATGCCACCCGCTTCCTGAGGGTTGGCCTCGGCTCCCAGTGCCTCCGCCGCCTCCTTTCTAATCTTGTACAGCCTCCTCGCATAGTTGGCGGGGTTGAAGTACCACCTCTCATAGCCAGCAGCAAATTGATCGCACCAGACACACATAATCTTGCCTCCTTTTTTCGAACATAACGCCTCTCTAGGAAATAGGCTCTTATGCTTTCGGGTCGATTTTACCTAGGTTCCCTTCTTGTCCAGGGCGGTCGCTAGCTCTAGATTATATCGCCGTGGAGAGACCAGGTCAAGCTTTGTGGGTATCATGATTATCAGAGGGGCTGGGCATTCCCATATGAAAGTACCCAGCCTTTTCATTGCCGATTGCACATCCTGGACTTCTGTTTAGAACAAGCAATTATGGGAGCCTACTCTCCGCTCCCCCGCTCCTTTTCCAGCTCTAGGATGGCCACCAGTCCATGCCCACACCCCATTCCCCGCTGAAGCCTCATCTCCAGCTCCCTGAGAGCATAGCCGAGACTGGGCTCGATGATGTTGGCCCGGACATCCCCCATCTCTGAGCGGTGGACGGCGGCGATGAGCCGTCGCATTTTAGCCATGGCCATTCTCGAGGCCCGGGGATGATGCCGTTCTATCTCAGGCTGAGGAGAAGCCCTCGCCGCATCGTAGTGGCCAAGGAGGGCGATGACATATCCCACCAGAGCATTCCAGGAGCTCTGGAACATGGCGTAGAACTCGTTTACGGCAGGGAAGCCGTCTTTAGGAACATAGTTGAGCAAAAGACCTTCCAGGTCGGTTCGTATGTTGGGTTCAAACAGGGAGTTGACCCTTTGCCGGAGTGGCTGGGCATGGGGATTGTAATCCCCGGTATCCATGTGGCGGCCGACCAGCACCGAGCGGTCGAAAAGCCGCCTCAGCCTGATGTTGCACCGGGACTGCTTCCGCGCGCTCTCTATGATGGCGAGGACCTGCCGCCGTGAGAGAAGGGCCAGGGTGAGGGAGCTGAGCTCGCGGTGCTTCCTCTCCTCCTCGCTGTAGATATAGGAGATCACGTAGTCCATCCACTGCTCCCGGCTCAGGTCGTTGCTCCACAGCGTTTGCCACTCGTAGGAGTAGCGGCCGAGCCAGTCGGCGATGATGAGAGAGCCATTTCGACCATGTTGGGCTAGCTTGGCCAGCAGCCGGGCATTCTGCTCGCGGCTGTTGTGGGAAAGGGTGCCATAGGAGGCAAAGTAGAGGTCGTAGGGCTCGTCGGGCTCCAGGTCGAGTTCATTGAAGTCGCCCTCAACGAAGGCCATGTTTGGGTGCTGGCCATGGATGGCCTTGGCCTGAGCTATAA
>JAUXBC010000038.1 GCA_030619615.1 Dehalococcoidia bacterium | reverse complement strand
CACGCTCACCTTGATCCCCCAGGGCTCCGTCTGCTCATCGATGATCCGCTGCAGCGTTTGATTCAGCTTCTCACGCTGCGCCAGCAATTCGTCAAGCTCGGACTGACCGAGCACGCTTCTCAAGGTGGTCTGGGCGATCTGATAGGTTGCCAGCCTGTAGTCATAGACCTCAACTACGGCAGCCTCGGGGTGCATCACCCTGAAGTAGACCACGGCATTGACCTTGAGAGTCACATTGTCCCTAGTGATCGCCTCCTGCGAGGGGACATCCATGGTGACGGTGCGGGTGTCTATCTTGCGCATGCGGTCAAGGAAGGGGATGATGAAGCGTATCCCGGGCGCTCTCGTTCTCTCCAGTCGACCCAGCCGAAACACCACCCCAGCCTCATACTGGTACACGACCTTTATGGCAGCCGGCAGTACGATGAGCAGCACAAAGGCTACTAAGCCAAGCAATATCCAATTCATTTTTCTTCACCTCCTTCTTTATTTTTCCTGGTCACCCTGAGTCTTAAGCCATCGACCTTGGTAATCACCACCTCCTCTCCAGGCTCAACTCTCCCTTCATCCACTGTTGCCTCCCAGCGCTCCCCATGCACGAAAACGGTGCCTGTGGGGTCGAGGGGTGTTCGGGCCACCGCCACCTTGCCCACCATCGCCTCTCGCCCCGTCTGTTGCCGCACGCGATGGCTGCGCACGATTGCCCCTACGGCGAAGACGAAAAAGGCGGTGATGACGATCACCACCGCGGCGATGAGACCTTTATTTATCTGAAACATTGGATTGCTCATCAAGACCATCGAGCCTATGGTCAAAGAGGCAATGCCCCCCAGGGCAAGCAAACCGTGACTGGTGACGAAAACCTCCGCTACAAAGAGGCCAAAGGCGAGAACGATCAGTAGCACCCCAGCGTAGTTAACGGGAAGCATCCCCAGAGAATAGAAACCAAGTAAAAGGCAGATGGCACCGACAACCCCGGGAAAGATCGACCCGGGACTGGCAAGCTCGAAAAAAATCCCCATCATTCCCAGGCTCAAAAGGATATAGGCGATGTTGGGGTCTGAGATGGTGAACATAAACCGCTCCGTGGCCCCCATGTCAATATAGTTGATGTCGGCATTCCCGGTATCCAGGGTGACCACCTCCCCGCTTAAGAGCGTTACCTGCCATCCATCAAGCTGGGAGACGAGCTGATCCAGGCTATCGGCAACGATATCGATGACCCCCAGCGCTTGGGCCTCCTCAGCGCTTACCGAGGCGCTTTCCCTCACCGCAGCCTCTCCCCAGTCGGCGTTGCGACCTCTCATCTCGGCGATGCTTCTGATATAGGCCACGGCGTCGTTGACCACCTTCTCCGCCATGGTCTCATCCATCCCGTCCTCGCCGATGGCAACAGGGTGGGCGGCGCCAATAGCCGTTCCCGGTGCCATCGCTGCCACGTGAGCCGCCATGGTGATAAAGGCTCCCGCTGAGGCAGCCCTTGCCCCAGGGGGCACATAGACCGCTACGGGGACATCTGCCTCGAGGATGCGCTGCACGATGTCGCGCATCGAGGTATCGAGCCCACCCGGTGTATCGAGCTCAATGATGCAGACAGCTCCATGCTCCTCAGCAAGCCCGATACCCCTGTCAATGTAGCCAGCAAGGACGGGGTTGATCGTCCCGTCGACCCTGAGGACATCGATGCCCGGGTTGGCTGCGCTCACCTCCCCCGATATTAGAAGGGAGAGCCCAAGCAGCAGCAGTCCAATAAAAAAAACCTTCCGCATATCCAATCATTATAGAGGGGTTGTGGTCTTTTTGCAATCGAGCCCCGTTGTTGAAGGCTGAGCCGGATTGGTGTAGAATAGCTTGAGTATTTTGAAAGGTGGCCGCAATGAGAGTGCCCAGGTGTAAAGGGATGCGGGATCTGCTCCCCCAGGATATGGCGAAGTTTCGGCGCATCGAAGAGATGTTTCGAGGCTGTTGCCTGAGATGGGGCTATGAAGAGGTGAGAACGCCAACACTGGAGTATCTCCACCTTTTTACCGCCACCGGGACGCTGACCCCAGGCATGCTGGGTAGGGTTTACTCCTTCCTCGACTGGGATGGCTGGAGTGGGGAGCGGGTGGTGTTGAGGCCGGATGGCACGATCCCTGCTGCAAGACTCTACCTGGAAAACCTCGAGGGTGGCGAAATAACGAAGCTTTTCTACGTGGAAAACACCTTCACCTTCGAGGAAACGGGCGCGGAGAGGAGGGAGCGCTGGCAGTGTGGCGCTGAGCTCATCGGAAGCAGCCAGCCCCTGGCCGACGTGGAGCTAATCCTTCTCGCCTTGGAGGTCGTGGAGAAATTAGGGATACCTGTGGAGGTAAGGCTATCCCATGCTGGCTTAATTAAGGCACTACTGGGGGAGCTGGGACTGGGGTCAGTGGAGCAGACCGAAATATTCGACAAGATTCTGGAGGGTAATATAAAGGCGCTGGGTGAAATAAAGACCGAGGATGTGGACCTAAAGAGGGCTTTGCCCCTTTTGCTGGATGTCAAAGGGAGCTCGCCTGGCTTTCTGGAAAATGTCAGGGCTCTCCTGGGGAAAGCCTTGCCCGGACTCGAGCCCAGCCTTGATAACCTGACCAATATCGCCCAGCTTCTCAGCGCCCTGGATTGCCCCTACCAAATCGATATCGCCTCAGGGAGGGGTTTTGAATATTATACCGGGGTCATGTTTCAATTCTACGCCTTGGCGGAGAGGGTGGGGGGAGGGGGGAGATACGATGATTTGATCCCGCTGGTGGGGGGAGGAGCCGTTCCCGCCTCGGGTTTTGCTCTATATATGGACCAATTGATGGATCTCCTAAAGAGGGAGCAGCCATCTTACCACAGGATCCTGGTCCGCCCCGAGGGCAGCGATGTGAAGGGGTTGAAGTCTTGCTTTGAGGTTGCCCGCTTTTTGAGAGAAGAAGGCTATCTCACCGAGCTAGACCTGGGCCGCAAAGCAGTGAGCGATTATCGGTGGCTTCTCTCGGTGCCCAGGGAAGGTCCCTTCCAACTGGTCGACCAGGCTACAGGGAAAAGGAGTAAGGTAGCCTCTCAAGCGGGAATTCTAAAGATAGTGGAGGGGTCGAGGTGAAGCTGGCCTTGCCAAAGGGGCGACTTGTGGACGATACCGCCGCTTTGCTCCAAAGGGTGGGACTGGGGCTTTTGGACTATGACGAGGGGTCGCGTTCCTATCGCCCCGAATCCACCACGTTCGCTGACCTCTTTCTTAAGGTGTTTCAAGAGAAGGATATCCCTATTCAGGTGGCTATCGGCAACTATGATTTGGGGATATGCGGGCTGGACTGGGTGGAGGAGCTTCTGGTTAAGTACCCCAGTGACGACCTGGTGAAGGTGGGAGATCTGGGTTATGGCAAAAGCGATTTGTATGTGGTCGCCAGCAGGTATGCCGGGGTCTCCTCAGTGGGGGAGATAGAGGGTGGATTTGAAACGGTGCGCATCGTCAGCGAGTACCAGAACCTGGCGGAATCCTTCGCCCTCAGGTTGCGCCTGAGGAGATTTAAGATCCTCCCTATATGGGGGGCTGCCGAGGTCTATCCCCCGGAGAGCGCCGATCTGGCGATAATCGCCGAAACTTCGGTGGATAGACTTGCCGATCACGATCTGGTCCCGCTAGCCAGGGTTCTCGCCTCCAGGGCTTTCTTAATCGCCAACAGGAAAAGCCTGGCAAAGGCTGATATGAGCATTCTATTGAGCCATCTTTCCCCCTCAGAGGTAGAAATTGAGGAGGAATCGCCTTTGCCTGCCATTATCGGCAGAATGGTCGAAAAAGCGGCTGAGGGCGAAAAAATGGTTCGTCTTGCCCTGCCCGATGGTCACCAGCAACGCCCCACCATGGAATTCTTCAAGAAGGCGGGGCTTAAAATCGGTGGCTATTCTGAGGTATTGGAAACTCGCCGACCTACCTTGGAGCTTAACGGTGTCACCGTTAAGGTGATCAGACCTCAGGATATGCCCCTCCAGGTGGCAAATGAGAGCTTCGATCTGGCAATCACCGGTAAGGACTGGCTTAAAGACCATCTCTATCGATTCCCTTCAAGCCCGGTGGAGGAAATCTTGGATCTGGGATTTGGAAGGGTGACTATTGTGGCCGTGGTCAGCGAGGATTTGCCCGTTAATAATGTCGCTGAGTTGAAGGACCTGGTGAGGGGAGGGCTGCTTCCCACGATAAGGGTGGCTTCAGAGTATGTGAATATCGCTGACAAGTATGCGAGGGATAAGCACCTGGAGCGCTATAAGATAATTCCCACCTGGGGAGCGAGCGAGGCCTTCCTCCCCGAAGATGCCGACCTCCTCATCGAAAATACCGAGACAGGAGAAACCTTAACCAAGCACAAGCTTAAAACTATCGACACCCTTTTTGAGTCCTCGGCATGCCTTATCGGCAATAGGCAGGCTTTGTCCGATCCATTAAAGAAGGAAAGAATAAAGCATATCATCAAAATCATGGAAAAGACAGCCAAAGAGGGTTTCTAAAAAGTAAAGGCTGAAGGTCGAAAAGAGATGCCTCCACTTTGTCTCCATCTAGGCATTGCTAAAGAGGCGGCAGAGCTGCTTCACCATTCTATAATAGACCAAAATCTGGGCAGCTACCTTATCGGCGCCACCTTGCCCGATGTGCACCTAATTATAGGCGTCTCTCGAGAGGAAACCCATTTTTTCGACCTGGAGAAGGAGTGCTTGGAGAGTGGGGCAATGCTGATCTTTAAGGCTCATCCCAATCTTGCTCAGGGAAGCAAACTTGATGCCAAAACGAGGTCCTTTGTTTCGGGCTATCTATCCCACCTCGTCAGCGACGAGATCTGGATTGTTGACATCTATCGCCCTTTCTTCGGCAGTTCCTCGCCTCTTAGCGGGGAGCCTATGGCCAAAATGCTGGACAGAGTGCTCCAGTTCGAGCTCGATCGCAGAGAGCGGGAGGATAAAAGGAGGATGGAGGAGATTCGGGGGCAAATCTGCGATTGGGAGCCAAGGGTTGATATTGGTTTTATTGACGGTCCTACTTTGCGGGAGTGGCGAGACTTTATTTGCACTGCCGCCATCCGCGAACCAACCTGGGCCTTCTTCCGCTTCTTTGCCCAGAGGTTCTTCCTTCCCAGGGAGAAGATCGATGCTGAGCAGTTGGAGCAGTTCCTTTCCTCAATGCCTGCTAGGTTGGAGTGGGCCATCCAGTATGTCACCCAAGAGCGACTCACCGCTTTTAGGGAAAAAGCAATAAGTGAATCGGTGGCGGTAGCCAAGGAGTATTTAGGTGAGGATAATTAGGGATTATCAAGCTGCTAGGGCTGTTTTGCGGCGCTCCCCCTTCGAGCTCGGCGAAGTTCCCCCGCAAATAAAACAAGGGATAATAGGGATCTTTGGCCAGGAGCTCACCCCCGAGGAGGCAGTGGCGAGGATCATCGCTGAGGTGCGCGACAAAAGGGATGCCGCCCTTTTTGAATATACCAAACGGATCGATGGGGTGGCGCTTAAATCCCTCGAGGTAAGCAAAGAGGAGATCGACAAAGCCTATAAAAAGGTGAGCAAAGAGCTTATCTCGGCTCTTGAGATGGCCGCGGAAAGGGTGCGCTCCTTCCATCTCACACAGATGCGCCATAGCTTTAAGGAATTCATGGAGGGAGGGACAGGGCAAATCCTTCGCCCCCTGGATAGGGTGGGCATATATGTGCCTGGGGGCACGGCGTGCTATCCATCGACGGTATTGATGACGGCGATCCCTGCCAAAGTAGCGGGGGTCAAGGAGGTCATCCTGGTCACCCCACCACGGAGGGGGGGTGCAATACCGCCGCCGACACTGGTGGCAGCGGACATTGCCAAGGTGAACCTCGTTTTTAGGGTGGGGGGCGCTCAAGCGATCGCAGCCCTCGCCTTTGGCACCGAGTCCATTCCAAAAGTGGACAAGATCTGCGGACCGGGCAATATTTTCGTTATCTTGGCGAAGAGGATGGTCTTTGGCGTAGTGGATATCGATGGGCTCCCGGGACCTACGGAGACAGTTGTTTTGGCCGATGATTCCGCAGATGCCGCCCTCTGCGCCGCCGACCTCCTGGCTCAAGCGGAGCATGATGTGCTTGCCACCGCCCTCCTGATCACCACCTCCTCCAAGCTGGCCGATGAGGTCAATAGTGAGGTGGAGCGTCAGCTCGCTAAATTGGAGCGGGCTGGCATCGCACGGGAATCGGTGGAGAGGAGGGGAAAGATAATTGTGGTTGCCAACATAACTCAGGCTGTCGACCTGGTTAACCTTTATGCCCCAGAGCACGTATCTTTGATGGTGCGCACCCCCTCTTCGTATATGAGAAGGATCCGCAATGCCGGGGCAATCTTCGTCGGGGAAAGCTCCCCCGAAACCCTGGGCGACTATGTTGCCGGACCGAGCCATGTCATCCCCACAGAGGGCACCGCCCGTTTCAGATCCCCCCTCGGTGTTAGCGACTTCCTCAAGTTCACCAGCGTCATCTCTTTAAGTGAAGAGGATTTAAAGGTGCTCGGTCCTGCTGCGGTGACCATCGCCAGGGCTGAGGGTCTCACCGCCCATGCCCGTGCCGTGGAGGCAAGGCTTAAAAAGAAAAGCGGGGAGGGCTAGTTATGAACCCTTCCGATGCTTCTCGGGGTATCGAAAGGCTGATCAGGGGCGATATTTTGCGCCTTGAGGGGTATCAACCCATCGCCCCTCCGGAGGTGCTTGGCGAGCGAGCCGGGATTCCGCCCGAGGGGGTGATAAAGCTGGATGGGAATGAAAATCCCTATGGCTGCTCGCCAAGGGTGGGGCGCGCCCTCGCCAGCTATCCCTTCTATCATATCTATCCCGACCCCGACCAGGGGGAGGTGCGAAAAGCGCTGCAGGGGTATGTTGGAGTCGGCGCAGAGCATATCGTGGCTGGCGCCGGCAGCGATGAGCTCATCGACCTCATCCTGCGCCTTTTCCTCGAACCAGGGGACAGGGTGATCAACTGTGTTCCCACCTTCGGCATGTACCCCTTCTCTACCGAGGTTTGCGGGGGGAAGGTTGTCGATGTGCCGAGGGGCAAGGCCTATGCTGTGGACATCTCCAGGGTGAAGGAGGCAATGGACGAAAAGAC